>DAOQTN010000066.1:0-9728 GCA_035340555.1 Anaerolineaceae bacterium
ATTGGATGCTCCGATCCAGTTGATTGTAGGACTGCCACTGGAACCACTTTCAGGCCCAGATGCCGTAACCAATGCAGATGTAGTGCGCCGTTGGCTAAAAGGCCCTCATCACTGGGAAGCTGATGGTCAATCCTTTCAGGTGACGATTGCCGATGTAAAGGTGACCTCACAGCCGTCTGGTGCTTTGTTCGATTACCTTCTCGATGAAACTGGGGCTTTCATCCCTGAGCGAAAGGCTCACTTCGTCCAGGAAATCGGTATTGTCTCAATTGGTTTCAATACGCTGGAATTATTGACGGTGCGGGATAAGGCTCCTGTTCAGGCCCTCACCGCTGGACGAACTCTAGGTGTGCGCCGCCTACTG
The DNA here is from genome assembly GCA_035340555.1 of Anaerolineaceae bacterium. Taxonomy (GTDB): domain Bacteria; phylum Chloroflexota; class Anaerolineae; order Anaerolineales; family Anaerolineaceae; genus JAGOFZ01. The sequence goes on from DAOQTN010000066.1 coordinate 365, forward strand.
GAGTTGGTGAACGGTGAAGGGTTATACACCCTTGGTGAACTGGATGGCTTGCTGCGCTCAGGGCGGCTCGATGTTCAGTCGGCGCTGCCTATATGGGGACGGGAGATCACCGGCCAGATCGAGAAAACCTGGGGCAGACGCTGGAAGCGTTTTGCCCAGATCATCATTGTGGGAGGGGGGGCGATTTTACTACGCCAGCATCTTTTGGAGCGTTTCAATGGCAAAGTGTATCTACCCGATGATCCGGTGTTGGCAATCGCCCGTGGGTTGTATAAACTGGCCTTGCAGCAGGCTGGACGGAAAGGGAAGTAACCATGCCTGGCAAGCGCGGGCGCCCCGCCTTGATTGCGACCGAAGTACGTGTGTTCATTCATCTACGGCTGCGGGCAGGTGAAGACGATGATCTGATCGCTTTCTTTGCATGTGTTCCGCCTCGTCAACGGGCCTCATCCCTTAAGTTGGCGTTGCGTTCGGGCGGAATGCAAGCAACTGTATCTGCTGCATCTGCTGATGATGATCTGGGTGATGCGCTTGACGGGCTCGTATTCTGAATTTCTGGTTGCCAGAAAATGACCCCTATTTATTGGCAACCAGAAATTCAACTGCTGAAAGATTGGCAGAGAAAGTCGGATGTGTTGTTGTCAGGTGTTGCTTATCTGCTGAACCAATATTGTGACGGTGTTGCAGCCCGGCTGCATCTCTGTCGCAGAAGTATGCAAAAAAGCCCTACTACCCATCCATTTGGCTTTTCCAAATGGATGGGTACCTGCCCTGGAGGCCCAGCATGACTGAAGAATCTCCAAAACCCAAACGACTTCCACGAGGAAAACGTAAACCAGTGTCTCTCAACGGACGCAGGCCTGCAATCGAAGCTGGCAGAGCTGCAAAAGTGCATGTTTTTAGCAATTCCGAAGTGGATCGCCTGGTTACTGCCTTGATGCGCAGTGATCGATCTTATGAACGCCGTTTGGTGCTTGATCTCCTTTATCGCTATGTAGCTCTCACCGAAGAAACCCTGTTTCGCTTGGTACATGAGCAGGTGGCAATTAGTGATAATCCGCGCTGCTTCAATGCCCAGCTCAGCCGCTATCGGAAAGATGGCCTGATCGCTGATTTGCCTTCTGTGGCAGTGCGTCGGGCCTTGCGAGCTGGATTGCCCGAACCTACGTCTGGACGCATGCGGGCGTACTGCCTGGGTCCAGTGGGTGAGGCCTACGTGGTACGTAAAGGTTGGAATGGCAATGCACCATCACCCAGCCTAACAGAAGAACATTTGGTGCATGACTTGGTGTGTGCTGAAACCATGCTTCAAATGCAAACTTTGTGGGCCAACCTGCCGACTGATCGCCGCGGCGTGGTGGAGATACGCGGCCCACGCCAGGTGGCTGTATGGGACAGTGAGAAGAAAGCTTACCTGGCAGCACCGGATGGCTTGCTGATCAAGCATACGCCGCAAGGGGTGTTCGAGCGGGCTTTTGTGGTGGAATACCATAACACCAATTCGATACTCAACGTACAACAGAAGATCAAGCGTTATGAAGAGCTGGCAAAGGAACAATATGACTGGCTGTGGAATGATCATTGGGGGTTGAATCACATGCCCATCGTGCTGGTGCTCTATCGCCAGCAGGCGAATTATCAACACTATATGGACGAACTTTCACAGCGAGCTACGTTGCGTGCGATGTATGCTGCCACTTCGCTCGAGGCCATTTGGGCCGGAAACCTAACACTCAAAGTGCTTTACCGACCATCAACGGAAGATACCGAATAAGGACTAGGGGAAACGTTTACCCTACTAGGAGCAAAGTATGAATAATCAACTTGGTTTTGAGAAACGAAGACCCTACCAGGCAGCCCTAGAGTTGAACCAGCTGGCAATACAAGTGTGCAGTCGTATTCCAACTACCCATCAGCTGATGGCGGATGAGCTTAGTCGTTCCGCAATGATGCTGGTGCAATATGTAGCTCTTCATTATGGCGTTCCGGACAATAATGCCAAGCGACAGGCGTTTTCTAACGCCACGGGAGCATTTCATCGCGTGTTGAGCGCGCTGGTGATCGCTCTACAACATGGATACATTACTGATGAAGAGTTGGAGCAATCACGTCTGCTATGTAAACGGATACAAAAGTGGTGATGATGCTCAGTAAGGTTGGTTCAATCATTGGGGAACGTTTCCCTAACCGCTACCCAAGTTTACTAGGGTAAACGTTTACCCTAGTGGTGCGAACTGGATCATTGCAAGTCAGCAAGGAGAGTAATTGAGTATGGAAATTCTACAAGCTTTTGAGACCTATCTGCAAAGCCAAGATCGGGCTGATTTGACCGTAAAAGGTTACCGCTCGGATGTTGTCCAATTTGCTCATTGGTTTGAACAAACGAATGGGGAAACGTTTACCCTACCAGGTGTCACGCCAACGGATGTGCGTGAATACCGGCAGTATTTACTGGTTGTGGAACGGCGCAAGGCCTCCACCGTCAACCGGCGACTGGCAGCCTTATCAGTTCTGATGAATTGGGCGACAACCACCGGTTTGATTGATCGTGATCCTACTCAAGATGTGCGCCTGGTACCACAAGCCAGCCCAGGGCCTAAATATTTGGATAAGAAGCAGCAATTTGCTCTCCAGCGGGCGATTGAGCGAGATCTGCAAATCTCACGCTTGCGTTACCCGAAACGTTGGCGCTCCCGGCAGCGAGATGCTTCGTTGGTGATCTTTTTGCTGCATACCGGCTTGCGTTTGCAAGAAGCCTTGGATCTGCGCCTGAGTGACCTTGTGTTTGGGGATCGGAAAGGACAGGTTACAGTTCAACAAGGTAAGGGCGGCAAACAACGCTCGGTTCCGTTGAATGCCGAAGCACGTAAAGCGCTCCAGGATTGGCTGTCGGTACGTCCTGAGGGAGGAAATGAATATATCTGGGTGGCTGTGGAAAACGATCAGGAAGGCGCATTAAGCAGCCGGTCTGTCCAACGCGTAATTTTGCGTTTGGGTCAGGATGCAGGACTGCCTCACCTGACACCTCATGTTCTGCGCCACACCTTTGGCAAAAATTTGATCGATAGCGGTGTAGGTTTGGAAAAAGTGGCAGCCTTATTGGGGCATGCCAATCTGAATACCACCCGTATCTATATTACTCCCAATCAAAACGACCTGGAACAAGCTGTTGACCAATTGACCATCACTTAGGAGGATTACTATGCCACTTAAAAGAATTGCCGCCGGTGGGGAGCCGGCGGCGGGGCAAACAGACGCTGGGGTGGCGTCAATCTCTGCCCAACATTATACCACCCCAAAAAGCCTGTTTTTGTTATGCGACGTGTTGTGTAGGGGGATACAGCCATGCTGACCAAGCGCATGCAAGTGCAGGCGATTGTAGATCGTTTGGCCGGACTGCCGGTTCAGGTGCAAGCCAAGGAGTTCCAGCCGCCTTGGTCCACTTGCTGGCAGGCACTCGAGGCTGCCCCAGTTGACCAAGGGCAGGAAGCTTTGGAAAAAGCGATCTTGGGGATGCCTGAGCGGGATGATGTTCTGCGCACCATTCTTTCAGCCCGGCCAGGCTACCGGCCTATCATTCCCTCTCTGGCAGATATCGCAGCGGATTTACAGCCGATTGAATGGGTCTGGAAAGGCTGGATTCCGCGCGGCTTGATTACGATCCTCGGTGCCAGCCAGGGCAGTGGGAAGAGCTTCGTGGCGACCGACTTGAGTTGGCGGATTATCCACAACCAGGGTTTCCCAGACGGAATGCCCATTTGCCGACCAGGCGCCAATATTATCTACGTAGATGCAGAGTTGGTGCCACAAATTCTCAACGAGCGGGCGCAGAACTATCAAATGGATCGCAGTAAGTTGTTTGTGATGTTGCCTGAGGGGGATGGGATGCTCGACCTGGGGCAAATGCGCTACCAGGATCAACTGGCTGAAATGACTGCCATACTGGCACCAGAATTGATCATCATCGACTCGTTGTCCAATATTCATGATGGCGGGCAAAACAACGTTGAAGATGTGCGGGCTTTGATCGGCTACCTGATCCGCCTGGCAGGGTGGGCTAAATGCGGTTTACTCCTGATCCATCACATCCGCAAGCCCCCAGGCGGCGGGCAGCAGCGGATGATGAACTTTGACTTGGGTATGGAGGATTTGAGCGGCAGTGGTTATATCACCCAACAAGCACGCGTTGTCTTGGGATTGCGCGTGGTGCAGACCGGGCCTGAGTTTGATCCTGACGGGCCACGTGAGTTGAAAGTGCTTAAAAACAACTTGGGGCCTTACCAAAAGCCGCTTGGTTTCAAATTTATACCTTTGCAATCGGCTGGGGTGATACCCAAGTGGGATACCCAGGCGCCAAAACCTTACCAGGAGCCGACCGAAATGGATGAATGCAAAGAGTGGCTAGAGGATTTTCTTAGAGCCCATCCTGAAGGCATACGGGCTAAAAACGTAATTGAAGCAGGCAAGGAACAGGGCTTTAGCCGTCCAATGATCTACCGCTCTCGTGCTGATCTCAGTGGTCATATTACGAATACTGAAGGGCGCAAATCACCTGAGAACCGTTGGAAGTGGTCTGAGGCGGAACTGGTTAGCGAACCTGATTGGGATGAAGGGTAACTGTTTCAAGAGTCTCAACTGTCTCAAGAGTCTCACTGTCTCAAGCCCTAAAGGGGGTGGGGTGTCTTAAAACAGTGGACTCTTGAGACTCTTGAGACAGTTCAGAGGTTTACATGGTCGATCTAGAAGAAATCCGTAGCAAAGTTTCCTTGGTCGCTCTGGCTGAACAGGCCGGTGCACACTTCAAAGATGCTAACCATCTTGTGAGCCATTGCCCATTACCACGACATGCCGGTGACCGCAGCAGCATGGCTTTTACTATCTATGACAACGGGCGCAGATGGAAATGTCACTCTGCTTGCCCGCCTGACGCGAACGGTGGAGATGTGATTGGGTTCTACATGGCCTGGAAAGGCGTGGATTTCAAGACGGCCCTTGCCGATCTGACTGAACGAGCGGGCCTGAAGGATGAGCGGCATCTGACTCAACAGCTTGAACCGCCATCTCCAGCAGTTCAACCTCTTTCATCACCTGTTGAGCCTGACCCAACCTGGCGCAACAGGGCGGAGCAGTTCATAGCCTATGCCGAACAAAGCCTGACCGGTGCTTCTGGCGCCGGAGCGCGCAATTATCTGGAGCAGGAGCGCGGTTTGGGGCCTGAAACCTGGCAAGCATTTCGATTGGGGTACAACCCTGGCAATTTTTATGATGACCCAGGGCGCTGGGGCTTGACCGGAAAAAAGATTTGGCTGCCGCGCGGGATCGTTATCCCTGGCCTTTTGCAGGCTGAGCCCTGGTATATCAAAGTGCGCCGAGCGCTGCCTGGTCAATCCATTGGCCGATACATTGGCGCGTGGACAGAAAAAGACGGATTGCCCGAAATCAAATTCGGCGGGCCGCGCGGGGGGAAAAGCGTGCTCTTTGGCCAGAATCAATTTGCCCATCTATCTGTGTTGCTGTTGGTAGAGGGCGAGTGGGACGCCATGCTGATCTGGCAGTGGTGCCATGATTTCTGTGATGTGGGCACGCTGGGTGGGGCGCAGGCGCAGTTCGACGCGCTGGATCTGGCAGTGCTGATTCGCTACCAGGCTATTTTGGTGGTGCATGATGCAGATGCCGCTGGTGAGAAGGGGCGACAGTATATTGCGGCCCTGAATGCTCAAAGCGGTCGGGTCAAACCCATCCCACCGCCGCACTTGAACGGTAATACGGCACATGATCTGACCGATTTCTGGAAGGCTGGTGGCAGCCTGCGTGCCTGGGCGGCCGGCCATATAGCCCAGGCGTTGGATGAGATGCTGGAGCAGGTGTCAGCCTGCGTGACTGCCCCAACGATTGAACGCTGGCGCAGACTCGCCACCTGGGTCAGGCAAGAGGCTGATCATGTTTGAAACTCAGCTTAGTCCAGTTTCTCCGAGGAGCCTATGCTGCTAATCCGCATTGACCCAATCCGGCACATGGATCGCTGGTACTGCGTTACGGTGCAGCCAACCTTGCTTGACCGGTGGGCAGTAGTGTGTGCCTGGGGCAACCGTCGCAACAGCTACCAGCGCTGGCGCTGCTTGCTTGCCGACAATAAGGCCACTGCGCAGGAGTTGGCAGCACGCATTGTTCGACTAAAGCTGCAAAAAGGGTATAAGCTTGTTAATTGAATGGTTACACGGATACCGTGAAAGCATGATATAATCAAAAGGAGCACATAATGATCCTCTCATTTCGAGATCAGGCTACAGAGGATTTCTTTCACAACCCACCAACACGCCGAGCTGCACGCTTCCCGGCCAACATTCGCAGCACTGCGCTACGCAAGCTTGATGTTTTGAACGCTGCATATCGCCTAATGGATTTGCAGGTGCCGCCGGGAAACCGTTTGGAAGCGCTCAAAGGCGATCTGGATGGCTTTTTCAGCATCCGGGTCAATAACCAATGGCGGCTCATCTTTCGTTGGGATAACAATAACGCTTACGATGTGGCCCTGATTGATTATCATTAGGAGGTAGTCATGCTACTGCCTGAAAATCGTATCCCTACTCATCCGGGGGAAGTGCTGCTAGAAGAGTTCTTGATCCCGCTGGAAATCACCCAGGTCACCCTGGCAAAGCACCTCGGCATCCCGGTGCAGCGGGTCAACGAGATCGTGCGCGGCAAGCGCGGCATTACGCCGGATACGGCTTGGCTGCTGGCGCAGGCCTTTGGCACCACGCCGGAATTCTGGATGAACCTGCAAGTGGCCTATGATCTGGCGCGTAATAAGCCTAAGCAACAGGTGGAAGCGCTGGTGGCAACGCTGCCCGGATAACCAGTGCTGCTTATTTCCCCAGTATTTCTGTGTTTGGTTTATGATCAATCAGAGATGATCCTATGTCACTCGAAAAAGCTTTTCTGAGCCTGCAGGGGCTCTCCCTTGGTGATGCATTCGGCGAGCAATTCTTCTCTCAACCTGTATCCATGGCTTTGCGTAAAGAGCTTCCTCCAGGCCCATGGCGCTGGACGGACGATACGCATATGGCGCTGTCCATTGTCGAAACCCTTCAATTTTATAGCCATATCGATCAGGGCGCGCTAGCCCAGTCCTTTGCCCGACGCTACGCAGGCGAGCCTTGGCGCGGGTATGCTGGCGGCGCACAGAGATTGCTGCGTCAGATCGGTCAGGGCATCTCCTGGCGACAGGCGGCCTACGCACTATTCAATGGCGGCTCGTATGGGAATGGTGGGGCAATGCGTGCTGCCCCGATTGGCGGATTCTACGCCGGTAACCCGGAGCGAGCTGCAACCGAAGCAGACCTCTCTGCTGAAGTTACACATGCACATCTAGAAGGCCGCGCTGGAGCCATAGCGGTAGCAGTAGCTGCCAGCCTGGCTGCCATGGATCAACACCCAACTGGTGCCGAGTTCATACAAGCCACGCTGCGATATGTGCCAAAGAGCCAGGTGCGGCAAGGGCTAGAAATGGCTAGTCACATCCCCTTTGATGACTTCTGGCAGGCTGTGAAAGAATTGGGTACGGGACAACAGGTTACAGCACAAGATACGGTGCCATTCTCAGTATGGTGCGCGGCAAGCAACTTGGATGATTTCGAAGTGGCGCTCTGGCAGACTGTGGCTGCGCCTGGGGATGTAGATACCACCTGCGCAATGGTGGGCGGAATCGTAGCGCTATCTACCGGTGTTGTTCCGGATCATTGGCTGCAATGCCGGGAGCCGCTCCCGCAGGGGTTCACAGCAAGTGATGTTCACAGGGTGTGACACTTGAGCGTTACTGGTAACAGGGGGGGTAATGTTTCATGAGGTATGAAGACTTGTAAGATTTCACTCAAATGCCAGGGGCGATATTGGCGTACCTCGATGCTGAGGTTGATATGGCGATCCCCTAATTCTGGGGTAGGGTTATTGTGAATATGACCATGGATATTGAGCACCCCAGGCGGAAGCGGAACAATCGGGCGATGTGAGAAAATCAGCTGCAATCCAGTGGCATGTTCCAGTTGGTATGGGTCTTTGACCAGTGTAATGCCCAGGCTCTCGTAAAATGCCACCCCACGCCGGTCGTGATTGCCGCGCATCAAATAAAGGTTGCCGTTCAGCAGGGGGATTAGAGCTTCGGTAGCTTCCTTCTTACCTAATGCCAGATCGCCAAGGTGGAAAACCGTATCACCGGGCTGGATAAAACGATTCCAGTTCTCGATGATCAAATCCTGCCAGCCATCAGGTCGGCTGCAATAACGGCCGATATTGGCATGGAAGAAATGGGTATCAGCGATTAGCCATGGGTTGGCTTCGGCAAGTTCGGAACAGGGGGATAACATTTTTTTATTTGTTTTTTCGGCTTAACTTTTGGTAGCGAAATCGGTTTTGCAAGTAACCAAAACAATGGCCGATCAGCCATGCCAGGCTGATTATCTCTTCAGACTTGCTCAAGCGCAAGGGACAAATAAGTAGAAACCATGAAAAACAATCGTTACCCTTCCAATTGGTCATCCATCTCACGGGCGGTTCGCCGACAGGCGAGTTGGAAATGCAAAAACTGTGGGCGGATACACCCACCCGAAACGCGCCATCAATTAGAAATTCACCATCTTGATGGCAACCCTCAGAATAGTGATCCGACAACCTGATGGTTTTGCGCTTGTTCTACCATCAGTTATATTCTCCTCACGGCAAGCTTTTCTTGCTGAAGGGGGCATTGGCCTTTACTGCCACCAGCGGGAAACGGACTGGACAGCGTGAAAAACTCCAGCAAGGAATGGTTCTACCTGTTCTTCGGGCAGGAAAGATAAAGCAAAGGGGATAAATACTGCTAAACTTTTTAATAATTCTGCTCTTGAGTGAACAGCCAGTGTCTGTAGAGAAACACGCCATGCGACGAGTGCTCCTAAACGATAGGTTTTCCCCCATTCTTCTAGGGCGGCGATCATATATTCGAGTCTGGCGATCTCATCTGGCAGACCCTGGTTATTTTGTGCTTCAGCGAGAGTTTGGGATAGGGCTGAGATACGTAACTCGGGTTTAATATCAACCACTGTACCTTGTGGCTTTAGATTACGTCCAGAAATAATGTGACGTTGTAGAACACTCTGTTCAAGGAGCCATACAGGATTTGAGATTGTTTTTTCGATAGCCTCTGCTTGAATTGCTAACTCAGATGTTAAGTAGGGGCGCAATTGTCTTAAACCCTCGGACTTATACTCCTCACTTTTCATTTTCCCTACTAAGTTCAGAGCTTCTAATAACATCTCAGATTTCAGATAAGGTGCTAGTGGTTTGTCAAAGTTGATATTCAGAGCTGGCACGGAAGTTGCACCTTGAG
>DAOQTN010000067.1:0-9718 GCA_035340555.1 Anaerolineaceae bacterium
TTCGTTTTTTTGCACCCTTTCCCTTTTGCGGAGAATACTTGTGGGTAATCACCACCATTGGTGGGACGATTTGTCTTCAGACCGGTCAGCATCCCGGGCGGCGGCCCGCAGAAACGGGATTGTGGGGCCGGGCTGAATGCCGGCGCGTTGACAAGCCCCCCTCCTGACAGTTGCCGGCGGCAGTCCCCCGGTTGGAGCAAAATTCTGTCAGAGGCTGGCACCCGGAAAAAACGGTTCTCAGGGATAAGTCAGATTCGCAGCAGGCCGCGGAAGGCCCGGACACCATAATAGGACGAAGCGCCGTTATGGTAAATAAAAACGGTGCCGTAACGTCGATCGCCAAAGATGGCACCGCCCAGACGACGGATATCCGGGGGCGTATTCAACCAACTGGAGGTTTTCACGTCAAATTCGCCCAGCTGCTGCAGGGCGCGGTACTGTTCTTCGGTCAGGATGTCGATCCCCATGGTGGCAGCCAGATCCATGGCGTTATTTTCGGGTTTAAATTCCTTCCGGGACTCCTGGGCTTCACGGTCATAACAAACATTTCGCCGGCCTCTGGGGCTTTCCACCGCACAATCACAGAATATGTATTCACCCGTGACCGCGTCCCAACCAATGACATCCGGTTCACCGCCTGTACGCTCCATCTCATAAAGAGACCACAGCTTATCCGCTTCAGCTTCCAGTCTTGACCTGACCTGGTTCCATTCCAGGCCGGCATGGCGGGACATATTTTTCTCAAAACGGATCTGCAAGCCGGCGATCAGTTCCGCCTGCTGTTGGGAGGACAGTTTTCTGGGATTGTTGTTCATATAGAAATATTAACGCCATTGCCGGGCCGAGTCAAGCACCTGCGCAGCAGCTGGCGCAGCAACTGGTGGAAACGCTGGCGCAGCAACTGGTGGAACCGTTGATGCATCAACTGGTGGAATCGCCGGTGCCGCACCTGGAGCCGTTGCGCCAGCAGCCGGCTCCAGGTGCGGTTAAAGGTGATCCCCCACCCTGAGGTGGGGGATCGGGACGTGCTTGAATCAGGTTGAAAGCAGGATCTACTTGATGTCGCCCTGGATCATGAAGTTGACGGTCAGGGAGTCAGCATCAATCGTCGGATCCAGCCAGAAGGTCATCTCGAAGTCGTTGGTATCGCCCGCAGCAATCGAGTCGCCATCGGGGAAAACGTAGGCCGTTGCCACTGCCACCAGGTTGCCGGAAGCATCGGTCAGATAACCCAGAACGGTGGCATTGTAGAGTTCTTTGCCGCTGTCGTTCACCAGGTCGCCGCCCAGGCTGATCTGACCGCTGGAGCGTTCGTCCTTGGTGAGGGTCACATTGGTCAGTTCCACCAGGTCATAATCGACGGTGTAGGTCCAGTAGGGATCCGACTGGACGGTGTAGCGGGTTACGGTGGCGGCCAGATCATCATCGTAGTTGACCACATTCCAAAGGCTGATATCGAAGGGGATCACATCGCCCGGTTTGAGGTAGAGCGGGAAGCTGGCATTACTGGCATCCACAACCAGACCCTGTTCATTGTACAGGCCGGCCAGCAGGGAGGTGTAGTAGGTATCCGAGCCCTGGTTCTCATAGGTGCCAACGATATGGAACGTGCCATAATCATCGAAGTAGGGTGTGCTGAATTCAAAGAAGAGCGGAATCGGGTCGTCGCTGGCATATTCATCCGCGTCGATATAAACCTGCCAGTTGGTGAAGTTTGCGCCTTCCTCGGCATCCAGGGTGATGGCGAAGGGAGCATAATCCAGGTCGCTTTCGACACCGCTCGGATAGAGCACGTTGCACATGTCATAAGCATAGTCGGCGGCAACCACATTGCCGCTGTCATCCAGCATGGCCCCGGCCAAATCGTTGATCTTGGCGGAGGTGGGGCTGTTATTCACCAGTTCACCGACAATGGTGTAACTGCCGTTGTCACCAGTGATCAGTTGGGCATTGCGGACTTCCACTCCCGGACGGGTGGCGCTGCCACTCAGGGAACCGGAAATGGCAACCTCAAACGTGTCCGGAACCATGTCGGTGCCGTACAGGATGTAGTCAAACGGGGCCGTCTCGCCCGGCAGCAGGGTGTTCAGCATGGGATTGAAGGTGGCCGATTCAACGGCATTGCCGTCATAATCCTTCAAAACCGTGTTGCCGCTGGCGTCGCGCATCTGGATCTCCAGTTCAATGCTGGAGACGGCTTTGTTGCTGTCATTCTTGACCAGACCGGTGACATGATAGTAATCCCAGCTGTCCTTGTACCCATAGGCACTGAAAACCATCAATTCACCCGTGCCACCCTGGGTGGGGGGTTCTGTCTTGACGGGGGGCTGGGTCGGGGCTTCGGTTTTCACGGGCGCCTCGGTCGGTGGCGCCGCGGTGGGGGTTTTTTCGCCAATGCCGCAGGCGAGCATTGACAGGGCCAGAACAACCACCACACTTAAAAACACAAATTTATGCTTCATTTCTTCTCCTTAAAAAATGGCGGGGATCGGCATTCCCGCAGGTTTATACAATAAATCTATTTTACCTGAAATTAATGCAATTTCAACGGGAATTTTTCCAAATCCGCGAAACCAGGAGGGCAAACAGACCGGGCACGCCCAGCACGCCCAGGGCCAGTTGAATTTCCAACCAGGGCTGCGGCGGGAACGGGCGCAGCCAATAAGTCACCGGGACCAGCAGCAGCGGTTTGGTGCGGGTGGCCAGCACCAGTACCAGGGCGGTCAGCAGCGAGTCCGTCGACAGCAGCAGTCCCAGGCCCAGGACCCACTGGGAGTACCAGGGTTGAAACCAGGTGCAGCTCACCAGCAAAAAGAACATCAAAATGGCATATGCCGACTGCACAAAACCAATTTCTGTCGGGTGGTGCCAGAGCCGGATGCAGGTGACCAGCACCATTCCGCCGGTCGCCCCCCAGGCGGCCGCCGCAACTCCGGCCGCGGCGCCCGGCAGCGGGATCCAGGTCAGGAAAATCTGGTAGAGCACCGCCGGCAGCGAGGTGGTATAAAGGGTTTGCTGATGGGCCAGATAAAAATGGTTGAAATCTGTGAAGAAGGGCGCATAACAGGCCCCCGCCAGCAAAACACTCAATCCCCCCCCCAGCACCAGATTCTGCAACCGGGAGCGGTTATCCGGCAGCAGCCGCCAGACAGCCACCAATGCCGGCGGAACCAGCAGGGCCGGGACGAATTTTATCAGGATGCCGGCCGCAAGCAGCAAAATGGTGCCCACAAACCGCCGCTGCAGCATGGCACAGCCAGCCGCCAGAATAAAAAAAGCCATGACAATATCATTGTGGCCGTTGCCAAAACTTTCAAACAGGACCACCGGGTTCCAGGCCCACAGCAGGGTCAACGGTAGAGCCTGGGTGGGTTTATGTCTGCGCAGTGTCAACCCCAGGACCAGGGTGGACCCCAGCCAGAAAAAACCGGGCAGCAATTTGAAAGCCAGGACATTGTTGACCAGATCATCCCCGGCCAAAAAAGCAGTCAGTCCGGCCAGCAGTTCCCAGAGGGGACCGTAGGCCGAGGGGGATTTGTGCCACCACATGTAGTTGTAGAACGGGTCGGCGGGATATTCCGCGGCCAGGTTCAGGAAGGGGTTATCCCCGTACACCCCCAGAATGCGCCCATGAACAATATTGTCAAAGATGTCGGCAGCGCCAAAGGGATAGACATACAGCAGGACCCCAGCGAAGCTCACCGCGCCCAGCAGCACCAGGGCCCAGGCAGCCGGGCCGGACAGCCGGCGGGCAGCCCAGTAGCCGGCACCATTGAGCAGGGCCAGGGCAGCAAAGGCGGCAATCAGCTGCCTCTGATAACCGGGGTGGGCCTGATCCAGGTGGTAGAGGCTGAGCAGAGGGTGCTCAATCCATTGCTCCAATCCGGCCGGAAACAGGAAAATAGCCAGATAAATCACCAGCGAGCTGGTCAGGGCAAGCGCAAAAACCAGCCATTTTGGCCAGTGAACCAGAGGGCGTGAGGGGGGGGTGGGGGAAACTGCCGTCATTGGCCGGTCAGAGATCCAGTTTCAGAAAAGCCGCGACAACCTGCGGGTCAAATTGGGCGCCGGCCTGCTCGCGAATGAATTGGCGGGTCTGCTCAAGTGACCAGGGGTCATGATAGGGCCGGGAGGACATCAGGGCATCACAGACATCCACGACCGCAAAGATGCGGGCAGCCAGGGGAATTTCCTCGCCCTTGAGGCCGCGCGGGTACCCCGATCCATCCCAACGTTCATGATGGCAGTAGGGGATATCCAGTGCAGGGCGAAGGAAGGCAATGGGGGACAACTGCCGGTAGGCGTATTGGGGATGCATGCGCATCACCGCCCACTCGGCATCGGTCAGGGCATCCTCTTTTTGCAGGATGGAGTCGGGGATGCCTATCTTGCCAATATCATGCAGATAAGCACCCCGCCGGACATGGATCAATTCAGGTTCACTCATCCCCATGGCGCGGGCCAGCCGCAGCGTCAGATCCGCCACACGCTGGCTGTGACCTTCCGTAGGTTCGTCGCGCAGTTCAAGGGATTTTGCCAGGGCTTCGATTGTGGCATCATAGGCCCGCATTAATTCATCATAAAGAGTGGCGCGATGGATGGCATTGGCAGAGATATCCGCGATGGCGCTCAACAGCCGGACTTCGTTTTCAATCATAGCCGTGCGGCGACCGGCCCAAAGCACGCCCAGGGTGGTCTGCCGGGTCATCAACGGCACGCAGGCCACCGCCTGAACGCCACCCAGTTCCTCCGGGGGGACCATGCGGCGGTCCTTGCGCACATCCATTTGCCAGTAGGGTTGGCCGGTTTCGATGACCGCATCCGTGACCGACAAATTCGCCAGTCGAGCCGGAATGGCATCATTCTGCCAGCAACCTTGTCCATGTGCCAGCACATCGAGATCCCCGCCCGGTTCGCGCAAAACCAGGGCGGATCCCTCCGCCGCAAGCAGGTCCAGGGTTTTATGCAAAATGATCGGGATCATTTCCGCCCGGGTTTGCGCCAGGCGCAGCGCTGAAGCAATGGTGGCGATGGTTTCCTGTTCACGCTCATACTGCTTGCGTTCGGTAATATCCTGGGTGGCGCCATAAATCCGGATGATGCGGGTGCGGCCCACATCCCACACCGGGCGGCTGTGATCCCGCACCCAGCGAATGTGCTCATCCTTGGTGACAATCCTAAATTCCTTGACACTCTGCTGCCCCAGCAGCAGGGCCTGGATCCGCTGCAGCGCAATAGGCCGGTCATCCGGGAAGGTGATGCTGGCCCACCCCCCCTCCGTGGACACCTCGGAGGGCTCAAAACCGGTGATGCGTTCAAAGGCATCCGTGATCCACTCCCGTACAAAGCGGCCGTTCTCATCCACCCGAAAGGCATAGGCATAGTCTGAGGCCAGCTCGGTCGCCGCCCGGTAACGTTCCTCTGATTCACGCAAGGCCTCAAAGAGGCGGGCATTTCGAATGGCCACAACCGCCTGGGCCGCCAGGGCATCAGCCAGACGCTGATGTTCCTCCGTGAAGGCTTGGGGGTCGACCTTTTCAATAATCACCATGCCGATCGTCTCCGTTTGATAGACCAACGGAACCCCCATCCAGGCCCGGATGCGGGCCCAGTCGGGCAGGGGATTGTCCTGCTGCAGATCGGCAGCCAAGATGGTGTTTTGTTCAACCATGACCTGGCGCAGCAGTGCCTCCATCCGGGGTTGGGTCAGATCGGCCTGGAGCGATTCCAGGGATGATTCGCTGAGGTAGTTGCGGACAGACCGCAGGGCCAGTGAAGTGGTGTGCTCCTTGAGCAGGACACTGGCCCGGTCATAAGGGATGATCCACCCCAGGTAATCCAGCAGGGTTTCCAAAACCGAGTCCAATTCAAGGTTCTGCGTCAGTGCCAGGTTGGCCACCCGCAGTGTTTCAGCCACCTGCCGGGCGCTTTGCTCGGCGCGCACCAGCAGGGTATTTTCGATCGCCATGGAAACCAGTTGGGTCACCTGGATCAACAGCGCCTCGTCTTCAGCATCAAAATCACCGCATTCCTTGTCGGCCACCTGCAAAAATCCCAGTGGTTCACCGCTGCGCCGGCGCAGCGGTGCGCCCATCCAGCCCGGCAGGACCATGTTGCCCCGCATGGCCGGCAGTTCCCGGGGCGGCACGACCAGGGCGTGGCGGGCCTGACAGACCAGCACCCCCATTTCGGGCCGCAGCAGCAGTTGAAGCAGATCCGGCGACTGTCTGTACTTCTCACTGGTGGACAGCGCCTGTTGGTCCGCTCTGCCATCCGGGAGGGTTAAGGATAACCCCGCCTGGTGGGTTCCCAGGATGGTTCGGGCACCCTCCACCGCCGCCTGCAGGATATCCTCCAGCGGCAGGGTGGAATGCACCCACTCCGCCAGACTGGCGAGGGCTTGATTGCGGAGTTTGCGGACCGATTCGGGATCAGGCATGGAGTCTGGGTTCTATTAAAGCACGGTCCAGACAGATTCGCCAGCCAGAAGACGGTTTAGGGTCTGACTGAATCGGCGTCCATCAACCGGTTTGCCAATGAAACCATCAAAACCGGCGGTCCGGGCGCGTTCAATATCCTGACGCATGACATTGGCCGTCAGTGCCACGACCTGCAGCCCGGCGTAGCGGGGATCCGCCCGCAGTTCCTGCAAAATGGTATAGCCGTCCTTTTTGGGTAGTTGAATGTCCAAAAACACCAGGTCAATGGTGTCGGGCGGCAGCGCGTTCAGCAGGGTCAAGGCATCGCCATCGGTGTCGTAAATATTCTGAGACAGCACCCCGGCCAGCTTCAACAGCCGGGTGATGACCAGTCGGTTGTTGGCGTCATCCTCCACCACCAGAACACGCACGGTTGTCGGAGAGAGCGAGGCATCAGCCATGGGAACCTCCTTTGGGTGTTCGATGAACGACCCGCTGCACGGAGCGGATTAATTCGTCGGCTGTAAATTGACCTTTTTGCAGGAACAAGGCCGCGCCGGCCCGCAGCTGCAGCTGCTCCTCAGGAGTCAGATCTTTGGCAGAAATCACAATCACGGGAACAGCCGCGGTTTGAGGATTGGCACGCAGCGCTTGTAAAACCTCAAATCCACTAAAACCGGGCATCATCAGGTCCAGAATGATGATATCCGGCTGGTCACGCAGCGCCACATCCAGTCCGGCCTTGCCATCCTGAACGGTTGCCACCTGGTAACTCATGCTGCCCAGGCTCAAACGCACAATTTCCAGCGCATTGGGATCATCATCCACGGCCAGGACCTTGCCCCCATCCGGCACCAGGCGTTCCACCGCCCGGCGTAAGGCATCCCGTTCAATGGGTTTTACCAGGTATTCATTGGCCTGCAGGCTGAAGGCCAACTGCTGTTCGTTAAGTACACTGCAAACGACCACCGGAATGCCATGGGTGTCCGGATTGGCCCGCAACGCCCGCAGCACATCCCAGCCATCCATGTAGGGCATCATCACATCCAGCACAATCACATCCGGGTGGCTCAGTGCCGCCGCCTCCACCGCCCGCCGGCTGTCGCTTAGTTTTTGGACCTGGTATCCCTGGGCCAACTGAGCGGCCAGGGTATCACAGGCCAGGCGATCATCATCAATCACCAGCACCCGGGCTTCGGAAAGCCGATTGGGTTCCGGCTCCCGCACGGATCCAGTCGGGAGGCAGGGTAGCGAAAAATAAAATTGGGATCCCTGGCCAGGTATGCTGTCAACCCAGATGCGACCGCCATGCATTTCGACAAACCGCTTGCTAATCGGCAGGCCCAACCCCGTCCCACCGCGCTGCCGGGTTGAACCCGAATCCAGCTGGACGAATTCAGAAAATGCCCGGGGGATGTCCTCGGCCGTCATGCCAATGCCGGTATCCGCCACACAAACCGTAATACTATCCTGGTCCACCGCGGCAGAAACAACAATCTGACCGCTTTCCGTAAATTTGGCGGCATTGGACAGCAGGTTCAATAAAACCTGGCGGATGCGGGTCCGGTCGGCGTGCACGCGGGGCAACGCCGTGGGAATCTCCTGGCGCAGCTCAATGGGCCGGTCCCGTAAAAATCCCACTGCGGTCGCCATGACACCGTCTATCAGTTCCGTGATATCCAAGTCTTCGAAGAACAATTCCATCCGCCCGGCTTCAATTTTTGCCAGGTCCAGAATATCATTGATCACCCCCAGCAAATGATGCCCGGAGGCTTCAATCCGCTGCAGCAGATCCGCCTGCCCGGCATTCATTTCGCCCTCCGTGCCTTGCAGCAGCAGATAGGCAAAATTGATGATGGAGTTAAGCGGGGTGCGCAGTTCATGGGACATATTGGCCATAAAACGGGTTTTCAGTTGATTGGCA
This sequence comes from Anaerolineaceae bacterium, assembly GCA_035340555.1. Lineage (GTDB taxonomy): Bacteria > Chloroflexota > Anaerolineae > Anaerolineales > Anaerolineaceae > JAGOFZ01. The sequence continues at coordinate 8,344 of DAOQTN010000067.1, forward strand.
ATCTCAGCCTCCGCCCGGGCGGTCTGGGCCTGCTCATACAATTCTGCATTGCGCAAGGCAATCGCGGTCTGGCGGGCCGTGCCGACCAACAAATCCAGATCCTCCGGCTGATAGGCATTCAGACTGTAGGACTGGATGGAAATCACCCCCAGAATGTCCGTGCCCACAATCAGGGGGGCAAACATGAGCGAGGCTGAGAGATGAGTCTTGTCCCCCACCAGGCGCCGGCGCTCTGCTTCGGCAGCCATTTCCTCCGCCGTACGATTGTAAAGGACGGGCTGACGGTTCTGGATGATTTTTAGTGACCAGGGAAACTGATCCAACGGGCCGGTGGTCTCATCCCGATACTCCCCCAAGTCATAGCGCACCGCAATTTGCAGCGTATTGGTTTGCGCATCGTAGAGCGAGCCATGAAAAGAATCCAGCGGAATGACCTGGCGCATTTGTTCACACAACGCCACCAGGATGCGACGCCGGTCCAGTTCACCGGAGACAATGCGGGCCAATTCGTTGAGGGTGGCCAGCTGCTGCGCCCGTTGGTGCAGTTGGGCATACAAACGCGCATTGTCCAATGCAATGGCGGCCTGATTGGCAAAGGACATGACCACTGGAATGTCATTGATGGTATAGGCCCCGGTCTTGTAGTTGTCCACAGCCAGCATCCCCAAAACCTTGCCCGATGACACCAACGGCACACCGATCCAGGAGTGGACTTCTCCGGAGGTCGGCACCCGGTCAGTGCGCTGCCAGCGGGGGTCCAGTTCAACATCATCCAACACCACCGGAGAGGCCTGGGTGATGATTTGCTCATTCAACGGGAAGGCCTTTATAGGCATCCGGATTCCCAGAATTTCATCCAGATTGGCAAAGCCGCTCGCCGCCTTGATAACCAGTTCCCCCCCCTCAAGCAGCATGATGGAGCCACTGTCATAATACAACACCTTGACCAACGCCGAAAGAATGCGCTCCAGCACCTCGTTGCTGTCCAGGGTGGAATTAATCAGCTGGCCGACCTCCCGCAGGGAGTCTGCCGCCAGATGGGCTTCCGCTTCTGCCATAAAAAGACCGGCGTTATAGATGGCCACTGCAATTTGGTTGGCCAGGATCTGCATCACAGCCGCATCATTGGCTGAAAACGCCGCCAGCTGGGTGCTTTGCAGATCCAGCACGCCGAGCATCTGTCCCCCGACCCGCAGTGGCAGTGCCAATTCGGAGCGAACTTCAGGCAGCACGTCAATCAGGATGCAACGCGGATCAGAATGGGCGTTCTCAGCATTGAGCGGTTCACCTTGTTCAGCAACCGCACCGATCATGCCATTGCCCAGGGGAATACACAAATCTGCCGCTGGCTGTCGGCTGTGGTCCGCCACGGAAG
>DAOQTN010000068.1:0-9567 GCA_035340555.1 Anaerolineaceae bacterium
GACAAGACGCCGATTTGCTCATGGCTTTTGTCCGCCATACCCACCTGGACTTACTGTGAGTTCGTTTTGCTGCGCAAAGATTAATAATATATTGGATCAGGGTTGGAATCTGGTTGAAGTCGTGCCGCCCACCGGCACGGACGATCCCGATCTGGACAACAACCAGGCGTCCTACCGCATCTACCGACTGTTACTGCCCATCATCCAGAGATAGTTCCCACAATAACCTGGCTGCCAAAGTTTTGATTTGAAGCGGCAGGTCCACCAATAGTGATGTTTGTCATATGACAAACATCACTATTTATTTTGGGGCGCAAGCGGTATTATATCAACGTATAACATGCTATAACAAGTTATAACTATCTTTATGGACGACTTACTCACCACCCGCCAGGTTCAGGACCGCCTCAAAGTAGACCGCATTACGGTCTATCGCATGCTGCAGGATGGGCGCCTCAAAGGCGTCAAAATTGGGCAGCAGTGGCGATTCGCCACGCGGGAAGTGGAGCGGCTGCTGGGCGGCGCGCCGGCAGAGGAAACCATGGGGGAAACGGCTGCCATGCGGACCTTCCCCACCCACTGCGTCCAAACCATCCAGAACCTGTTCAGTGACATCAGCCAGACCGGCGCCCTGGTGATTGATCCCCAGGGTGAGCCGCTGACCGAACCCAGCGCGCTGCCGGCTTTCTGCCAGCTGATGCTCAATAATCCCCGGGGGCGCGCCGCCTGTCAAAAAACGTGGCAGGCGCTGGCCCAATTGGGCGGCAGCGGGGGCACATTCACCTGCCATGCTGGGCTGCACTACTGCGCCGCGCCAATTCAAGAAGAGGGCGAACGGGTGGGCTGGTTTTTGGCCGGGCAAATGCATCTGCAGGCGCCGGATGCCGGGGAACAGGCCGCATTGATCTCTCAGCTGGCAGCAGAATACAATCTGAATCCCGCCGAGCTGGCCAAAGCTGCCCGGGAGATTCCCACCCCGGCGGATGGGGATGGGGGACACTGTCTGAGTTGGGCGGAACGTGCCCGCCAGGCAGTCGAGGCGATCTTGAAAGAGCGGGCCGGTCTGATTGAACGGCTGCAAAAAATTGCTGAAATTACACAAATCTGAGCGCACGGCGAAATTGTGGCACAAGGAGCAAAGCACATGAAGACTTTCCTCATTTTGGGTGGCGGCACAGCTGGAACCATTCTGGCTCACGATATGGTCAAAAAACTGGACACTGAACAGTGGAAGATCATCGTGGTGGATCGCGACAAGACCCATTACTATCAACCCGGGTTCCTGTTCGTTCCCTTTGGCATTTACAAACCCGAGGACACTTTTCAACCCAAACGGAAGTATCTACCCCGCAAGGTGGAATTTGTGCTCTCGGATATTGAACTGATTGAGCCGGACAAAAACCGGGTCACCCTGACCGAGGGTAAACGGGTCATCAACTATGATTATCTGGCCATTGCCACCGGCACCGACATCCGCCCAGGAGAAATCGAAGGGCTGCTGGGCGCCGGCTGGCGCAAGAATGTCTTTGATTTCTACACCTTTGAAGGTGCTTCAGCACTGGGCCAGTTTATGCCCAAATTCGAGGGCGGCCGGTTGGTGATCCACATCACCGAAATGCCGATCAAATGCCCGGTCGCGCCGCTGGAATTTGCCTTCCTGGCCGATTGGTACTTCACCAAACGCGGCATCCGCAACAAGGTTGAGATTGTTTATGCCACCCCCCTGCCCGGGGCCTTCACCAAACCACGGGCGGCCGCCGTGTTGGGTGACATGTTCAAGAAGAAGGGCATTCACCTGGAACCCGATTTCAATGTCAGCGAAATTGACAGTGGCAAAAACACCATCTGTTCCTATGATGGCCGCGAACTGCCCTATGATCTGCTGGTCACCATCCCCACCAACATGGGTGCGGAAGTGATTGGCCGCTCGGGCATGGGGGATGATCTGGATTTTGTCCCAACCGACAAATACACCCTGCAGTCCGACAAATGGCCCAATGTCTTTGTATTGGGCGATGCGGCAAACATCCCGGCGTCCAAGGCGGGTGCAGTCATTCACTTCCAAATGGAAGCTGCAGTGGAAAACATCCTCAGCCATATGGCCGGCAAGGAGATGCATGGCAAGTTCGATGGACACGCAATCTGCTTCATTGAAAGTGGCTACAACAAGGCCGCACTGATTGACTTCAGCTACGACCAGGAACCCCTGCCGGGCAAGTATCCCTTCCCGGGCATTGGACCGATGACGCTGCTGGGCGAATCGGTGCTCAATCACTGGGGCAAACTGGGGTTCCGGTACATGTACTGGGATCTGATGATGCGGGGCATTAACGTGCCCATGCCCGCCAAGTTCAGCATGACGGGCAAAATCAAATAACCAACCAATCGATCCTATTCAACCGATCATCAAAAGGAGATCTAGAAATGTCTGATATTCTTTCAACCGTTGCCTTCGATGCCGATGGATTCATGGTGGACGCCAACGCCTGGACCCCTGAAATTGGCGCCGCCATTGCCGCCCGCGAAGGCATCACCCTCACCGAACGACACATGGTGGTCATTAACTATGCCCGGTCGACCTGGAAGGCCACCGGCGATGCCCCAACGCTGCGCAACATCACCAAGAACACCGATGTCAATACCAAGGAATTGTACGAATTGTTCCCGGGTGGCCCCGGCAAACTGGCTGCCAAAGTCGCCGGGCTGAAAAAACCCACCGGCTGCATCTAATCCACCCGCCCTTCAATCTGCTACCGACTTAAGGAGTACAAAAATGGCTGACGCCCCCCGCAAATTGTCCATCATCGCCTCCAAAGGCTCGCTGGACATGGCTTACCCGCCCCTGATCCTGGCCAATGCAGCCCGCATGTCCGGGGTTGAAGTGCACATGTTCTTCACCTTCTGGGGCCTGGATATCATTACCAAGAAAAAGATGAATCATCTGAATGTGGCCATGGTGGGAAACCCCAACATGCATCCGATGATGCACATTCCCACCTGGATTGGTGCCATCCCTGGCATGTCGGCACTGGGCACTTGGATGATGAACAAGGAAATCGCCAAACTGGACTTTCCGCCGGTGGGCGAATTCGTGCAAATGCTGCAGGATGCCGGTGCCCACATTTACGGCTGCAAGATGTCCATGGACATGATGAAACTGACCGATGCCGATCTGGTGGAAGGCGCCAAAACCCTGGGCGCGATGGAATTCATCGAGCTTTCCGAAGGCGGCCAGATCATCTTTGTCTGATTCCCCGAGGTAAATCCAAAAACGGTGGTGGGTGATCAACCCACCACTGTTTTTGTTTTAATCATTATTTTTATCAAACCGGCTCACTGCTGCAGAATTGAGCCCACACATCAATCCCCAAAATTACTTCCGTAATCGCCCCCCCATTTTACTCAGGCGGTTTCGGGTACGGCCGCAGCCGCCAGTTGTGGTTCATGCCCATTGGATTCAATCTGCATAATCGGGCGGACCAATAAGCCACTTAACGCGATGAGGATGCAAGCAGCCCCACCAATCACATACCAAATTCGAACCCCGAAGACCTCAGCCACCGGACCGGCAATGATCATTGCCACCGGCATCATGGCCGTCGCTCCGCTCTCCAACAAAGTAAAGACCCGGCCCTGCATTTCCGGGGCAACTTTGGACTGCAGGATGGCCATCAAGGGACCATTGGCAAAGGGGATGGCCAACCCCATCAGGCCCTGGGCGGCCAGTCCCAGCCAGAGGCTTTCACGCGTGGCGGCAGACAGGAATAATACACCCGCGCCCAGGGTGACCACACCGCTCATTGAGGTGATGATCCGTCGTTTGAAGCCCCCCCAGACAGCCAGGATGAGTCCCCCGACAATCACCCCGGCTCCAAAGGCGGATTCCATAAACCCCAACAGGTAGGCATCCCCGCCCAAGTGCCGGGTGACCAGCAGCGGCATCAGAGTGCCCGCAGGGGCAATCACAAAATTCAATAACATCGCCAGGATAATGAGACCCAGCAGGCCGGGCCAGGCTTTGACGTACTTCAAGCCTGCCGCCACGTCCCGAAGCAGGCTCGAAGGGGTGACCGCCTGGGTATCCGTCTGTCGGGGTTGTGGAATGGCGACAAACAAAAGCGGCAGGATGGCGATCCCGGCAGTAACAATATCGATAGCCAGCACGGATGCCATCGGCAGCAAGCCAATCAGGAGCGCCCCCAGCGGCGGGGCTGCGATGTTCAGAATCCCGCGCAGCGCCTGGTTGAGTCCTGAAATCCGCGCCAGATGCGCATCCGGGACCATCAAGGAAGTTGAGGCCTGCATGGCCGGAAAATGAAACGTGCCGGTCAGGGAGCGCATGAAAAGCAGCACATAGATATGCCAAACCTGGATGACATCCAACCAGAACAATACCACCAGTACCGCGGTTGCCATGGCAACCATCCCATCCGCAACAATCATCACCCGCCGGCGGTTCCAGCGATCCACCAGGGCGCCCACAAAGGGTCCCAAAATGACCGACGGGAGCAGTGCCACCAGGGTCGCGGTGGTCAGGACCATGGCGGAACCGGTTTTCTGCGTCAACCACCAGACCAGGGCAAATTGGACCAAAGAAGAGCCCAGCAGCGAGAAAGCCTGGCCTGTCCAGATCAGGAAGAAGGTCCGCTTCCAGCTGGAGGTCATGACAGGTTGCTCACTCAATGAAAACCTCCACGTGTTCGCCATCCTTTTCATCATAGACATCCACAACCTGGCCGATCTGGCCGCTGTTCAGGATGCCCATCAATTCCTGGGGGTCAATATCCTGAATTTCCGGCGTGAAGCGCATGCCCATCTTGAGACCGGACTCCACCACACTGAGAGGCAGCCGTAAATTCACCCGGACTTTGTTGGTGTCAGAATCCGTAACCCGGACCCGCAGCCACCGCCCGGCCCCACTAACCCGGGGGGCCAGCGGCGGTTCGGGGGGCAACGGGGGCACCGGGGGAACCGGAGGCAGCGGCACACGGGCGCCCTCCAGAGCCTCCAACAACTGCGTGGCCTGCTCGGCGGAAATCTTGCCTTCCTGGAGCATTTGCAATATTTTTAGTCGTTCTTCGCGATTGACGGCCATGATCACACCTCCTGTACCAAGTTATTTGTCTTCTGCTTCTTCTTTTTTGCCCAACAAACGGCGTTCGGCATCCTCGGCGCTGATGACACCCCGCGCCAGTTCATCCAAAATCTGCATCCGCTCTTCATTGGTCAGGCGGATGACCTCCTCCTTGCCGGGTTCAAAACCCAGGGCCCGGATGATGTCATAGAGCCGGTTGCGCAGAGTCGGATAGGAAAGTCCCAGTTCCTCCTCCATGCGATTGAAGCGCCCCTCACAGCGGATGAAGGTCATGACGAACTTCACCTGTTCCGCGTTCAAAGGGGACAACGGATTGGCGGAAGGATGAAAGTGACCCTCAACGCTGGTATCGCACTGGGGGCAGTACAGCCGGGTGACAAACATCTCACCCTCACAAACGGGACATTTGGTTAATAATCGATTCATTGGTGGTCCTCCACAACGAGACTTCAATCTTGCTTTATCAATCTAAATTTATTTTAGCAGATATTTGAATATTGTCAATATCCATTTTATTATTTTTGATTTTTATTTTAGATTATTTAGGAAGAATGGCGTTTTTGTCAGGACATCCGGCCTGATCAGACCGGATAATAACTGGATATAATTAAAGGGTTCAAGGAGGAGACATGCAAATCGTTGAAATCAAGCAAGTGGATGATGAAATCGTTGCCGCTTTTAATCGCCTGATTCCACAGCTGACCACCACCAACCCCCCACCCACCCTGGCCGAACTGCAGGACATGCTGGCGGCCGGCAACAGCCATTTACTGATTGCCCGGGACGATGCGGGCCGGATTGTGGGTGGTTTAACGGTGGTGGTTTTCCGAATTCCCACTGGACTGCGCACCAGAATCGAAGATGTGGTGGTTGAATCCTCAGCCCGCGGGCAGGGAATTGGTGAGGCTTTGAGCCGCGCCGGGCTGGAACTGGCCCAGCGCTTGGGGGCGGACTCCGTTGATCTGACCTCACATCCATCCCGGATTGAAGCCAACCGACTTTACCAACGGCTGGGATTTACCATCCGGCACACCAATGTCTACCGCTACATTTTCCCAAAACACGGTGCAACTTCCTGAGAGCATTTGCGTATTCTCTTGTGAAGGAGTTACACCATGGAAAACCGAAGATTGTATCGCTCACGTTCCGACCAGATGATTGGCGGTGTTTGCAGCGGGTTGGGTCGTTATCTGACCATTGACCCAACCGTCATCCGGCTTATTTTTGTCCTGTTGTTTTTAGCGGCTGGCAATGGCCTGTTGTTCTACCTCATTCTCTGGATCATTATGCCGATCGAACCAGAGCTGCCCACCACCGGTGGCCCGCAACCCCCGGCGTCGTCCTGAAGCCGGAGCCAGTTTTCATTTACCCCCAATTGGAGGAGCCTCCGATTGGGGATTCTTTTTAATGGCGGGAGAGGGTTTCTGCTATAATGGGGAGCATGCAAGCCAACCCGGCCAGTCGACAGATAGCCCGGGCCGCCGGGACGGTGGCCGCTGCGATGATCATCAGTCAGTTGATCGGGCTGTTGCGCGGCATTTTGATTTACCGCACCTTCGGCACCACCGCTGATCTGGATTCTTTCAATGCCGCCAATCGCGTCACTGAAGTGCTGTTTAATTTGATGGCCGGGGGGGCGTTGGGTTCGGCCTTTATCCCCACCTTCACCGGGTTGCTGGCCAGGCAGGATCAACAACGGGCCTGGAAACTGGCTGCGGCCATCGGCAATTTGCTGCTGCTGGCCCTTTCCGGTGTGGTTCTCCTGGCAACCATTTTTGCCCCCCAGATTGTCCGCCATGGACTTTTTGTCCTGGCGCCTGGCCTGTCCGCCGGGCAGGAACTGCTCACCATCCGCTTGATGCGGATCATGCTGCCCAGCGTGGTGATTTTTGGCTTGAGTGGTCTGATCATGGGTGTGCTCAATGCGCATCGGGTTTTCTGGATGCCGGCATTGGCTCCGGCGATGTATTCCATTGGCATGATTTTGGGCGTGGTGGTGTTCCCGGCCGGTTGGGGCATCGACCGGCTGGCTTGGGGCGCCTTGCTGGGCTCGGGACTGCATTTGCTGGTCCAATTGCCTGGGTTGATCAAGCTCAAGGGGCACTACAGCCTGACATTGGGTCGGGGGGTGCCGGAAGTCGGTGAAGTCATGCGTCTCATGGGTCCCCGCATCCTGGGTGTGGCGGTGGTCCAGATCAATTTCATCGTCAATACCATCATCGCCTTGAGCCTGCCCGAAGGCAGCGTCTCCGCCGTCACGCTGGCGTTTGCGTTGATGCTGATGCCGCAGGCGGCGATCGCCCAATCCCTGGCCATTGCCGCCATGCCCACATTCTCCGCCCAGGCGGCGCTTGGCAAACTTGATGAATTACGCGCTGCGTTTGCAGCAACCCTGCGTGGGGCACTGCTGTTGGCCGTGCCCGCAGCAGTGGGGATCATCATCCTGCGCCAGCCCATCATCCGGATGCTTTACGAGCGGGGCGAATTTACATCCCACTCAACCGACCTGGTGACCTGGGCCCTGCTCTGGTATGCGATCGGGCTTATCGGCCACACCCTGGTGGAGATTACCAGCCGGGCATTTTATGCGCTGCACAATACCAAAACCCCGGTCATGGTGGGAATTGTAGCCATGGGTTTGAATCTGGTTTTCAGCCTGACCCTGCCCGCGGGGTTTTCCCGGTTGGGGTGGCCGCCTCACGGTGGCCTGGCCCTGGCCAACACCCTGGCAACTGCAGCGGAAGCTGCCGCTCTGCTGATCCTGCTCCGCCGGCAGTTGCAGGGTCTGGATGGACGGGCAATTGGACAGCTTGTTCTTCAGGCTGGATTGGCGGCGGCCGTCATGAGTTTGGGTTTGATCCTCTGGACTTTGTCTACACGCAATGCGCCCGATTGGATCCAAGCCGTCGGCGGGATTGCTGTCGGCTGCCTCCTGTACGGCCTGCTGCTCTGGTTGCAACGGGTCCGGGAGCTATCACTGGTTATTGCGGCGGTGCGCCGGCGACTGCCCGGCCGATTTCAGGCCTGAATCACAATTCCCGAACCGGGCCACCTATTTCTCAGCCAAGTTGTTTATTGAGGAGTTTTGAAATGACAAAAAACAGCGGTTACAAATTCATGCTGGCCACACGCTATTCCGAAATGGGGCCGTCCGCCCAAAACCAGGGGGTGCCGCAGCCCGCGCTGGAGACCGATTATCCCCTGCAAGCACGGCTGATCCCCCTGCCGGATCAGGCGGGATTGACCATGCCCGGGATTGATCTCCGGCGGGCGATTGAGGAGCGCGTTTCCATCCGGCAGTATGCGCCGGAACCGCTTACCCTTGAAGAATTGACCTATCTGCTGTGGACCACCCAGGGAGTCAAGGCGGTCACCCCCCGGCCGGTCACCCTGCGGACCGTGCCATCTGCCGGCGCCCGGCATGCCTTTGAGACCTTCCTGCTCATCAACCGGGTCGAAGGCATTGAGCCCGGATTGTACCGCTATCTGGCCATCGAACACGCGCTGCTGCCCATCACCACCGCGGACGGGATTGCGGCCCAACTCACCGAAGCCTGCCTGAAACAGCCGATGATCAATACCAGCGCCGTCACCTTCTTCTGGGTGGCGGCCGTTGAGCGCATGTTCTGGCGCTATAGCGAGCGCGGTTATCGTTATTTGCATCTGGACGCGGGACACATTTGCCAGAACCTCTACCTGGCAGCCTGGGAAATCAACTGTGGCACCTGCGCCATTGCAGCATTTGACGACGACCTGCTCAATACCGCCCTGGGGGTGGATGGGGAAACCATGTTGACCGTTTATCTGGCCACTGTGGGACGCAAGGGCAAGTGCTAAGCGCCACCTAAAGGCATCACGCGCCTGGCTGTGGCTCCTCCCCATTCCTCTCGGCCACAGCTCAAAATGGGCAGACCAACAAAACCGGTGGGCAGTTCCATGGAAGTGCCCACCGGTTCGATTTTTTGATAAAGCAGGGAAAGCTGGGAAAGTCGGAATTATTATCTGCGGCGCTTGATAAAGCGGTAGATTATGATAACCACGATGGCCCCTGCCAGAGCCACCAGGATACTGGTCAGATTAAAGCCGGTCATCAGATCCATACCGAACAGACTGCCGACAAAACCGCCAAGCAGGCCGCCCACCACGCCCAGAATGAGTTCCACCCAGATACTGGTTTTAGTCTTCATAATAATGGAAGCCAGCCAGCCGGCGATCAGACCAACCACAATGGTTGCCAATAGGTTCATGTTAGAGTCTCCTTATTTTTTGGATTAACTGCCTGATAACGTTGCAAAAATCCTTGTTCCAGATCCGCACCCGGCCCCGACATCAGGCTGGATCAGGGCGGGAAGGGTCACGGAAACGGGAAGTGATCAGGCCTGCAGGCTCTCCACCAGCTTCCGCAGTAAATGCATGGCTTTCTTGACCTTCAGGGTATCCTTGGGATTACCGCTGACGATGAAATTACCCAA
>DAOQTN010000069.1:0-9551 GCA_035340555.1 Anaerolineaceae bacterium
AGGCACGGTGATATCCTTCCACTTCTACAGGGTGGTTTCCACCTGGCGCGGGCCAACTCGCTGGCCCAGATTTTCGGGCACAATACCCGCCATCAGCAGGCCAACTTCTTCCTTGGTCACCTGATCTGCCGCAACCACGGCAATAATCTTGCCGCGGAACATGACGGCAATGCGGTCTGAAAGCTCCATGACTTCATCCAGTTCCGGTGATACCAGCAGCACAGCACAGCCTTCGTCGCGCTTTTGGATGATGCGCCCATGGATATATTCAATCGAGCCCACATCCAAGCCGCGGGTTGGTTGAGAGGCCACCAGGAAATGGATCGGGCGCGAAAACTCCCGGGCGATGATCACTTTTTGCTGGTTGCCGCCTGAGAGAGCGCCCACATTAGTAACCGCATCCGGGGTGCGGATGTCAAACTGCTCGATCAAGGTTTCGGCATTTTTCTGAATAACGGCTGCCTGCATATTGACCCCCCGGGCAAAGGGCGGCTTGTAATAGGTGCACAGCACCAGATTGTCCCGTACCGGGAAGCTGAGCACCAGGCCATCTTTCTGGCGGTCTTCAGGAACATGGGCTGCGCCCAACTCCGTAATGCGCCGAGGGTTGGCATGGGAGATATCCCGCCCCAACAGGCGCACCTGGCCACCATTGGGTTTTCGCAAGCCCGTCACGGCCTGCACCAGTTCGGTCTGGCCATTGCCCTGCACACCGGCAATCCCCAGGACTTCACCTGCCCGGACTTCCAGTGATATCTGATCCACCATCACTTGGTGATGATCATCCGTCATGACCAGGTCTTGAACCTCCAAGACCAGTTCACCGGGTTTGGCGACGGCCTTTTCAACTTCCAGTTGCACCGAACGGCCAACCATCATGGCTGCCAGCGAGTTTTTATCCGCCTCTTGGGGCAGCGCCTGGCCCACCACCGCACCGCGCCGAATGACCATGATGCGATCAGAAAATTCCAGCACCTCGCGCAGCTTGTGGGTGATGAAGATGATGGATTTGCCCTGTTCAACCAGGGCGCGCATGATTTTAAAGAGTTCATCCGCCTCCTGGGGTGTCAGCACGGCGGTCGGTTCATCAAAAATCAGAATTTCAGCATCACGGTAAAGCAGCTTGATGATCTCAACCCGCTGTTGAACACCCACCGGCAGGTCGGCCACCAGAGCATCGGGGTCCACGGCCAGGTTATATTTTTCGGATATTTCGCGAATACGCGCCGCAGCCTTGGTGCGGTCCAGGAAACCCGCCACATTTGCAGTTTCCGCCCCCAGCATGACATTCTCGGTGACCGTGAAGACCGGGATGAGCATGAAATGCTGATGCACCATCCCCACACCAGCCCGGATGGCATCGGTTGGCGAGTGAACAGATATTTTTTCACCCCGCACCCAGATTTCACCCTCGTCCGGCTGATACAGGCCGTAAAGGATATTCATCAGGGTGCTCTTGCCGGCGCCATTTTCACCCAGCAGGGCTAGAATTTCGCCCGGATTGAGTTCCAGGTTGATGTGGTCGTTGGCCAGCACACCCGGAAAACGCTTGGTAATGTTTTTGAGTTCGAGGATTGGAGGCATGGCTGCTCCTTGGGAATGATCAGTTCTTAATAGATTTATTTTACCATAAGAATTACGGGCGGGGACTGCCGCTGCTGGCTCGCTGGCTCCTGGCTCCGCTGGCTCCAGGCGACCTACAACGGCTTATCCTGGTCCTGTTGGCGGGTGCGGGAGAGAATTTCTTCAAGCATTTTACGGTTGAAGCGGATCAGGTCTGCCAGCAGGCCGATAAGCAGTGTTTGAAACCCCACAATCAACAGCACGGCACCTAGCAGCAGGCTCTGAACGTGACCGGCGCCACCGTCTTGGAAAAAATAAAACAGAAAGCGAATGATTGGGATCAATCCCAGCACGAGCAGAAAACCGCCAATGGTGGCAAAGACCCGCAGGGGACGGTACATGGTATAAGAACGCACTATCGTCACGGTGGAATTGACCAGATATTCACCGATACTGCGCATCAAGCGGGAGGGGCGCTCCGTTCGATTGGCACGCACCGGTACGGACTCAACCATCAAGTGTTGATTGCCCGCCTGGATGATCGTTTCCAACGTATAGGAGTAATCCCCGGCGATAAAGGTGCGCTGGGCGGCCAAGCGGGTCAGCGCCCGGAATCCGCTGGTGGCATCAGGGACATTCACACCAGCAGCCCGGGAGACAACCGCGCTGCCCCAAGTCTGCAATCGACGCTTGAGCGGAGAAAAGGCCGGAAAAGTGGCCACCCCCCGGTCCCCAATCACAATCTGGGCCCGGCCGGCCAAAATTGGTTCAAGCAGGCGGGGGATATCCGCCGCATCATATTGGTTGTCGGCATCAGTATTAATGATGATGTCGGCTCCCAGGCGCAGGCTGGCATCCAATCCGGCGCTGAAGGCCCGCGCCAAGCCCGAGTGACTAATGCGCACAATATGATGAACCCCGGCTTCACGCGCAGCCGCCCCCGTACCATCGGTGGAGCCATCATCGATGATTAATACCTCAATCTCATCAATCCCCTCAAGCTGACGCGGTAACAGGCTCAGGGTATGCGGCAGTGATTCAGCTTCGTTATAGCAGGGGATCTGGATGATCAGCTTCATCGCGGCAAGTATACCACAGCATGATATAATCTTTTTATGGCCATTCCATCCCCAGCAAGCCAACTCAACTGTACCCAATGCGGTGGAGAACTGCATCCCGATGAAGGCCAAATCTTCGTCACCTGTCCATACTGCAGCACCACCGTTTACCTGGACAAGACCCAGGTGGTTTTTCATTGGTCAATGGCGCCCACCCTGTCCGCCGAGCAGGCGGCCGCGGCTTTGGCCCGTTGGATGAGTGGCAGTCAGACAGTAAAAGATCTGGATCAAAAATCCCGCATCACTGGACAAAGCTTCACCTATTTTCCACTCTGGTATTTCATGGTCCGTCAATCCAACGGCCAGGAAACGGTCCAACTTCAACCCGGTGCGGCCACCTCTGTAACCGAATTGAAAAATTTACAACTTCCAGCGGGTGACCTGCAGCCATATAATCCGGCACTGGAAGCGCAATCCAGCGAACCCACCGTGCCGCTGCCAACCGCACGGGATTGGGCAATCCAAAACCGTGCCGATGCGACCATTCAGACCGCCGCGCTGGTCCACGTACCCATTTATGTCTTCAAGTACATTTTTCAAAATCAAACCTATACCGCCGTGGTCGAAGCCGCTACAGGACGGGTCCTGGCCAATCTTTACCCGTCCAAACCGGAAGCGCCCTATCTTGTGGCGGCCGGCTCAACCGCCGGGGTGTATCTCTGCCTGGCTGCGTTGGCTCTGACAAGCGGGGAGATGGCCGGGCTTTCATTAGTTATTGGCTTGATTGCGGCACCAATACTCTTTGCATTTGCAGTCTGGGTGGCTAACAAAGTATGAGCGAAAACGATGCCCTGCAAGGTCTAAGTTGCCCGCGCTGCGGCGGCATGGTGCCCATCCCAGAGGGCGAGGCCATCGTGGCCTGTCCGTTCTGTGACTTGCGCTCGGTGGTCAGCGGCGAGCGCGGCGTCCGGCGTTATCAGGTCCCCACTCAAATCACCCGGGAACAAGCCGAAGCGGTCTTTAAACGTTTTTTGAGCGGCAATCTGGCCATTGCCCGCAATGCCGCCAGCCGGGCTCAAATCAGTGAAGTACTGCTGGTACACCTGCCGTTCTGGGCGGTTTGGGGTCAGGTTGCCACCTGGTTATTCGGCTACCGGCGCGTCAAAAATGGCGATCATTATTCAAACATCCCCAAGGAAGAACGCGTGACAGAAACCATGTCCTGGAACGCCGCAGCGTGTGATGTGGGTGAGTTTGGTGTCACGCAAATCAACCTGGATGGCCGTCCGCTGGAAGCATTTAATGCGGATAATCTGCACCGCAGCGGGCTGGTTTTCGAGCCGCTGGGATCGGCGGAAGAAATGCGCAAAGCTGCCTGGGCGGCATTTGAGGAACGCTCCCGGGGTAGAACCAATCTGTCTCATGTTTCCCAGTCTTTCATGCGGGTCATCCGCCCACGGCTGGGACTGGTCTACTATCCCTTGTGGGTGGTGCGCTATTTGTACCGCGGCCGTTCCTTCCAGGTGGTGGTCGACGGCTACTCCGGTGAGGCTTTGTATGGCAAGGCCCCCGGCAATTCCTGGTATCGGGCGGCAGCGCTGGTCGGGGGAATGGCGTTGGGAGCCATACTCACTGTGGACGTACCCGCCCTCATTATCAATAGCAGTGATGAGGCCGGCATGGGCATCATCATTTCAGCGGCCATTGGGATTGGATTGATGTATGCTGCCTGGCGCACCTTCCGGCACGGTGAACATTATGAATACCGGCGTCATAAATCCGGCAGTGGCATCCCCGCCATCATTTCCACAGCCGTTAAAGATGTGGACGGCGCCAACATCAATATCAACGATGTGATCCGGCTGTTGGAGCGATAACCATGAGCACTGCCACCGTACGATTGATACCCATGCTGTGTCCGAAATGTCAGACACCGGTGGGGGCCCACCCCGAAGAGACCGCCTGGGTCTGCGCCACCTGCGGACAGGGATTGATCCTGGATGATGCGACCGGACTGCAGCCCTTGGAATTTCACTATGCCGCCGGCATGCCAGCCAACCAACCCGGACGGCCGTTCTGGATTGCCACCGGTACGGTCCGGCTGGGTGAACGCAAAACCTATTACGCCAATTCGGAAGCTGTGAAGGAAGCCGCGGCGATGTGGGCGGTGCCGCGACGATTTTTTGTCCCCGCGTTTACGCTCCCGTTGGAACAGTCCCTGGAACTAGGAACCCGCCTGCTGGTCCAGCCACCTTCTTTAGAACTTGGAAGTCCGGCAGCATTTACCCCGGTCACCGTCCGCCCCGAAGATATGCGCCCATTGGTGGAATTCATCGTGCTGGGGCTGGAAGCCGGGCGCAAAGACAAATTAATGTCTGTTGAATTTGGATTGGATCTGGAAACGCCCGAACTTTGGATTTTACCCGCCTAACGCCTTCCATTTTATTTATTCATTACCCCCCTGCGCTCATTCACCCACCCACCCTCCCGCCCATTCACTCGTTTGCTGTTCACAACTGAGAAAACCATGATCCTCTACATACTCGTTCCCCTGGCCGTGTTACTGTTGTTCCTGCTGGCGTTCATGCTCATCCGGACAACCCTGTTCATGAAAACCCCGCCGCCGCCTGGACCCGCTGCCAGTCTGGCCGTGGATGTGCGGCCGGTGGCCGAACACCTGTCTGAAGTCATCCGGGTGGAGACTGAAGATCGCGGGCCCAAAGCACCACCCGACCCGGTCGCGCTGACAAAACTGCGGGCCCTGCTCTCACAGCTGTACCCCGGCGTGCACGGGCACCTTCAACGCCGCATTATGGATAGCGGGGCGCTGGTCTTCGTCTGGACCGGCAGCCGGCACGACCTGCTGCCAGTGCTGCTGGCCGCCCATATGGATGTGGTGCCGGTTGATCCCACAACCCTCGACCAATGGCAGTATCCCCCTTACTCGGGTGAAATCGCCGAGGGTTATTTATGGGGCCGGGGGACATTGGATGACAAGGGGCAGGTTGTCACCATTTTGGAAGCCGTTGAAGGATTGCTTAAAACCGGCTACCAACCGGAGCGCACCATCTATCTGGCCTTTGGCATTGATGAAGAGATTGGCGGGGAGAACGGTGCCGGGGCTATTGCTGCCGCGCTGGAAGCAGATGGCATCAAACTGGAAGCTATTCTAGATGAAGGCGGTGGCTTGGTTGAGGGTTTGATTCCCGGTGTCAAAGCCCCAACCGCCACGGTGGGTGTGGCTGAGAAGGGATACCTGAGCGTTCACTTGAGTGCCACCGGGATCGCCGGCCACTCCTCCACTCCCTCCCGGCAAACGGCCATCGGCATTCTGGGACAGGCGCTGGCCCGGTTGAGCGACGCCCAATTCCCGGCCCGCTACCAGGCGGTTGAAACCCTCTACCGCGAAATTGGCTCCGGCGCCACGTTTGGCATCCAGTTTGTGATGGCAAATTTGTGGCTGTTGGGCGCCCTACTGCAACGCATGACCGCGGATGCCCCCAATCTGAATGCCCTGATCCGCACCACCATAGCGCCCACTATTGTTAAGGGTGGCATCAAGGACAATATCCTGCCAGCACAGGCCGAGGCCGTGATCAATTTAAGACTGCTGCCCGGTGACACGGTGGAAAGCGCCCTGGAGCGACTCAATCATATTGTTTCAGACGATCGCGTCACCCTGAGCGCCCCGGATGGCGGCTGGGACCCGGTGCCCCCCTCCGACACAGATTCACCCATTTACCGCAGCCTGTCTGCAACCATCCGGCGCACCTTCCCCGGTGCATTGGTTGCGCCCTACCTTGTCCTGGGCGCCACCGATGCCCGTCATTATGCCCGCATCTGCCCGCAGGTGTACCGCTTCACCCCCTATATTATGACCAAGGATGAGTTGGGACGTGTCCACGGCGTGAACGAACGCCTGGCGCTGGATGCCCTGGCGCCAATGGTGCAGTTCTACGGTCAGCTGCTGCAAACCTGGGGGGCGGAAACGATTGAATAAACTCCGCCAGGCATTCCTGGCGGTTGGCCGTCCCCAAACACTTTTTGCAGACGGTCAGTCAGAATTTCCAGTTCCAAACACTTTATCTGTAAAGGAGAGCAACCATGACCAGCACCGTTTATTGGGGTTCACCACGCCAGGCCCGGCTTGAAGGCAAGGAGACCCTGCCTGCCAAATTGGACCTCATTTTGGAACGTCTGCATTTACGCGAACGGGTCAAGGATGAATACGTGGCCGTTAAACTGCACTTGGGCAATAATCTATCCTATTCGACCATCCACCCGGTATTTGTACGCAAGGTGATTCAGGCCATCAAGGACGGTGGCGGCCGGCCCTTTGTTGTTGATCTGGATTGGGACGTCGCGGGGCATGAGCAGCGCGGCTACAGCCATGAAACTTTGGGATGCCCGGTCTATCCCACCAACGGTCTGCGGGATCAGTATGTCTACACCCGCCCGTGGGCCTACAAGAACATCACCGAGTGGAAGCTGGGTGGCATGATCCACGATGCCACATTCATCGTCAATTTTGCTCATGTCAAAGGCCATCCCAGCTGCAGTTTTGGGGCCGCCTTTAAAAATCTGGCCTTGGGCAGCATGGCCAGCAAGACCCGCAGCCAGATGCACGATGTCCACCATTTTGACCGCTACTGGTTCGGCGAACACTGCCCGGACGAGGCCACCCGCAAGCAGATCATGGCGGCCTGCCCCTTCCAGGCATTGGTTGAAGACCGGGATCACCCCGGCGAACTACATCTCCACTTTGAGCCCTGCAATCAATGCGGTCGCTGCTTAAAAGTTGCTCCTGCTGGCAGCCTGGTGATCCGCCCGGAGAATTTCTGGGCCTTCCAGGAAGCCATGGCCATCAGCACCAAGATCGTGATGGACAGTTTTGAGTCGGGCAAGGCGGTGCACCTGGCCCTGGCCACCCATATGACGCCCGTCTGCGACTGTTTCGGCTTTACCAGCCTGCCCATCCTGCCGGATGCGGGTATCTTTGGTTCGGATGATATCGTGGCCATTGACCAGGCTGTGCTGGATGTGACCGCCAAAACGCCGCTGCTCGAGCAGAACATTCCCACCTCCATGGAAGTAACTCATCACGAAGGGCATCCCTTCTCCTGGTTGCACGGGCCCTACAAAGATCCCTACAAGGTGCTGGAATATGGCACAGCCTTGGGGTTGGGCAGCCGGTCCTACGAATTGGTGGATGTCCTGCCGGTGGAAGATATTTCACCTGCTGGATTGGGGTATGTGCCTGCGGCTTAAGCAGGGTTTTGACATCAACATAATCAAAGAGCCGCGCCAATCACAGCGCGGCTCTTTGGTCTCAGCCGGCCGCAACCGGATTATTTCTTCTGCACAAAAACGACATTATCCGGTGTGACTTTGGTGCCGGTAATATGGGCAATCAGGTAAGGGTGCGTCAGCACGGTGATGGCGGCACCTTTGGGTGGAGTCAGCACCCAGGTGATTTCCAGAATGCCACCGTTCAACTTGATGGATTCAATGGAAACGCTGTAACCGCCGCTGGGCTGGGTGCCACCATAAATCACCACATACATACCCTCAGTCTCAGCCGTCAGGGCACTATCCAGGGCTTTACGGGCGGCATCCGGCAGGGCATCAGCCTCTTCCGGCAAATCTGCGGCCCGGGATGCCGCCAGGGTGACGGGGGTCTGTCGGTTGCTGTCACCAACCGCAGGATCGCCATAGGCGGTGATTTCCACCACCATGCCTTCAGGCACAATAGCCGGTCCTAATTTTGTGGTCATCACATCATCCTCCAAAGATTCCAAGGTCCCTGCAGGTTCTTCAATCGGAGCGGGTGGGGGGAGGACATCGCCGGGTTCCTCAACCGCAGGTGAAATGGCCGCCGGGACGGGTGTGCAGGCAGCCAACAGGATTGCCAATAAGGCCAGTCCCCCCAACAAACGGGCAAAGGAAATTTTCATCAACAAGCCTCCTAACATTGAACTAGAATAAAACTGTTGCCAGTTCATTCCGATAGCTGCGGGTGGCCGCGTCGTCATCACCCAGCAGTTCAATCAGACCCAGTGCCACCTGACGGGCACGGCCGTTGCCGTAGCGTTTATTCTGACGCAGCAGTTCGATCAAGCCATCCAACGCCGCATAGATATTGCCATGTTGGGCCAACTGCAGTGCCCGGGCAAAAAGCACATCCAGATCGTGTTCAAGCGGTAGCCGGCCGACTTGCAGATCCACCAGGCGTTCCGCCAGCGGTCGCAGCAGTTCAGCTTGAATCATCTGGCGACTGTCAGGAAAATCCTTCAATATGGTCAGGGCTTCGGGAGCCGTGCCGCGGCGCAGTAGGGTCCGCGCCAATCCCAGCAAGGCTGCCGGAGTACCCGGTTGAAGCTCCAACAAGCGGCGGTAGGCTTTTTCAGCCTGTTCATACTGGCGCAGTTGGTAAAAGCCATCCGCTCGTTCCAAAGCCAGGTTAAATGGACTGGGCGGGGTGATGCCGTTGAGAAAATCTCGCACCCGGCTCTCCGGCTGCAGCCCCACAAACTCAGCCACCACCTGTCCTTGGGTAAAAGCCTTGACTGTGGGCAGGCTGCGAACCCCGTAACGAACCGTCAGATTGGGATTACGGTCAGCATCCACCCGCGCCAAGCGAAAGGCCCCTTGGGCCTCGCGCGCGAGCCGCTCAAGCAGCGCAGCCAGTTCCTGCGCGCTCTGACGCCAGGTTGCCCAAAATGCCGCCACAACGGGTGTATTCTGGGAGAAGCTGATCACTTCATATTCAAAATTAGCTTCATTAACATCCAGAATAAAGTTCGTGCCCATAGATAGGTCTCCGTCAAATCTATTGTACCGAAGAATCCTGATAAAGTACAACCGGCAATTCGTAAGGTAGTGTATCTTTCGATCATGAAGTAGAGGATAAAAAAGCCTGATCTTCTGTAG
>DAOQTN010000070.1:0-8050 GCA_035340555.1 Anaerolineaceae bacterium
CCGCAGTGCGTCCTTGGCCAAGGTTTACTCCCTGATCCCAGAAAATACCCAGGTGGAGGTCATCTACTGGCCCCCGCCGCGGCTGCTGCAGGAAAATTAGCTGCAGCTGTCCAACAACCGCAGCCGCTGCAATCACCACCAGGGCAGCGCCCGCGATGGTTGCAGCGATGATATTGGCCCGGGGGGGCATGACAATGGCAGATCACCACCAGGGCAGCGCACAACGGTTGCAGCACCCGCTCCAAAATCAGCTGCTACGACCGCCTCTTAGCTGGCCCTGCAAAGCCTCCAGTTCAGCCCAGCACCCTTGGGCGGCCAGTCCAGCCTGCTTCGGCCAGGTGGTTGGGTCGGCAAGCCGCAGATGGGCCGCCAACAGCACCTCCCGCAGCCAGGCGGGATCGGCGGCGGCCAGCGCAGCGTAGGTGGTGATGCCGGCTTCCTGCAGGGTTTGTTCAATCTTGGGACCAATGCCTTCAATTTTCTTCAAGTCATCCAAAACAGACATGGGCTGAAGCTCTGCCGCCCGGCTGTCCATCAGATTCTCCGGCTCAGAGCGTGCAGCCGGCCGAGTTTGAGCCGGAGTGCCACCGGCCGCCTTTTTGCGACGAGCCCGCCGGAAGATCCAGAACAAGATAAGAATCATCAAAATGATCAGGACAAGCAGAATAACCAAATAGAGGACGAGTTTTTCGTTTATCATAATCTTGGTGCGGATTGCCGCCTTTAAACAGCAGCCATTGACCGCATTCTCCTTTCTCATATCCAGAGGAACCAGCTCCGGCTGGTAGTGTGGCCAGCCCAAGGCTGACCGCGGACCACCGCAATGATATCGGCCGGATTGCCCTCAACCGGTGCTTCCCGGCAGAAGCCGGATCCGGGAGATTATGTGGGGCCAACAAACCCCTGTCATCATAATGATTATAGCGGATTCCAGATTCTGGATCGGTTTTCCAGGCGTTCATTTTTCAGGAGCATTTTGCTGCCAGCATCCCGGCCAGCTGCTGGAAAACGCCCCTGCCGCCAGCAGTATTTCCTCTTGGTGGGGCAATCACCGGCAACTGGTGGGAGTAGTACGGCTGCGCCGCGGGGTGACGCCGTGCCGCGGGGTGCTGTGACGCCGCGGGGTGATGCCGTGCCGCAAGGTGCTGTGGCGCCGCAGGGGGGGCTGTGGTGCGGATTGATGCCGTCCCCAGCCAGGCTGTCTGGACATTTAGCCAAAATAAAACCGGCGGACGGCTTGATTATCCCCCCCGCCCTGAGTACAATAAATTCATCCAGGTATTCCCATGCCTCCCCCAACCAGGCCCCTGCCACTCAACCGGACGCTATTACGGATTCTGGTCAATGGATTGTTCATCCCATCGGCCATTCTGGCGCTGGCTTTGATTGGGCTCAACGCTTACCTTAACGCGCGTTATCTGGCCCAGGAGCAGCTCCAACTTACCCGTTCAATGGCGCTGCGGCTGGATGATTTTTTGCGCCACGCCAATGAGACCCTGAACTCAACAGCCGAGATCAGCCGCACCAGCACCCTGGATGAAACCCAGATTCACCTGGATGGGATGCGTGAAAACAATCCTTACTTTAACTCGCTGTATATCCTGGACGAGGATGCAAAAATCATTGCCATCAGCCCGCTGGATCCACTCTATCTTAACCTGGACATGTCGCATCAGGACTATTACCGGTTGCGCGATCCCCGGCGCAACATCAATCTTTCCCACCCCTACATCTCCGACCGCACCGGCGAACCGATTGTCTATCTGACCCACACCCTCGACAGCGGCACGGTGACGGTTGGAGAACTGAGCCTGGACAAGTTGCAGGAGGTGGTTGAATCGGAACCCAACCCCATCAACGGTCAGGTGGTCTTCATCACAGATCGCAGCGGCACCCTGCTGGCCCACCCCGAGACGGCGCTGGTTTCGCAGCAGGCCAACCTGGCCTATGTCCAACCCTGGTCTTCGGCCCGGGGCAACACCGGGCAGCGCATTGTGCTGGTGGAAGGGGAGTATTTTTTTCAGTCAACCACCCTGCTGGAACAAGCCCCCTGGATCGTCATCTCTGAGGTTCCGGTCATCCGGGCGTATTGGCTCAACCTGGTTTTTCTCGGGTTCTCCGGGGCTGTTCTGCTGGGCCTCTGGCTATTGATCCTGCTGGGGATTCGGCGTCAGATCTTCCGCCAGGTGGTCCAGCCGCTGACCAGTCTCTCCCGGACCGTCACCGTGTTGGCCGAGGGAGGTCTGGTCAGCCCCTCCGGTCTGACCGGCGAGGCCCCGGCTTTCACCGAAATTCACGACCTGGCTGCAAACTTTGAAAACATGCAGCAAGCCATCAAAGAACGGCAAAGTGCCATCCAGCAACGGGAGCAGGCTGAACGGGAGCAGCGCATTCTGGCCGAAGCGCTGCGCGATACTGCGGCTGCCATCACCAGCACCCTGGACTTTGAGGAAGTGCTGGACCGAATCCTGGACAATGTCGGCCGGGTGGTGCCGCACAATGTCTCCAATATCATGCTACTGAACGAAACCGGCGAAAACGTGCGCATGGCGGCGGCGCGGGGATATAAGGATTTCAATGTGCAAGATTGGGCCACCCGGCAGGCTTTTCCCCTGGGACGATTTCCGGGGTTGATGTGGATGAAGCGCACCGGTGAAGCCCTGTTGATACCCAACACATCCCAATCCCAATTCTGGGTCAGTATCAGTGAAACCGCCTGGATTGCCTCCTATGTCGGAGCCCCGGTCCGCGACAAGGGCGAGGTCATCGGCTTTCTCAACCTGGACAGCACAACGGTGAATTTCTTTACCCAGCAGCATGCCGATCAACTGCAGGCCTTTGCCGACCAGGCCGGGGTGGCCATTCAAAATGCCCGGTTGCTGAGTGAACTGCAGAATTCGCACGATGATTTGCTGATCGCCTACGATACCACCCTGCAGGGGCTTGCCAAGGCGCTTGCCCTGCGGGATAATGAAACCCAGGGACATTCGGTACGGGTGACGGACATGACGGTTCGATTGGCCCGGCGCATGGGACAGACCGAACCGGCCCTGACCGATATCCGCTATGGTGCACTGCTGCACGACATCGGTAAAATAGCGATTCCGGATTCAATCCTGTACAAGAATGGTCCCCTGACTGATCAGGAATGGGAGGTCATGCGGCTGCACCCGACCTACGCCCAGCAGCTGTTGGCCACCATTCCCTACCTGCGAGACTCAATGGATATTCCCCTGTATCATCATGAACGCTGGGATGGCAGTGGGTATCCCTTTGGGCTGCGCGGTGAACAAATACCCCTGGCAGCCCGAATTTTCTGCATCATTGACGTCTGGGATGGACTGCGGAGCGAACGACCCTACCATCCAGCCTGGCCGGAAGCCCGGGTCCGGGAGTACCTGCGGCAAAATTCCGGCAGTCATTTTGATCCCCAGATTGTCAAAGCCTTCCTGGATCTTCTGACCGAAGAATCCCCATTATTGATCGAGGAGCCCCCCCCCAATGCAAATCCGAAAGATTGACACCCGCAATCGCGCCGAGGCGCGTAAATTTATTCAGTTGCCTTATCGGTTGTATCGCAAATCCCCCTACTGGGTGCCACCGCTGCTGTCTGAAATGGAGCTGGTATTGGATCGTGACCGGCATCCGTTTTACCAGCATTCTGAAGCCGAGTTTTTCATCGCGGAAAGCGATGGGCAGGTGGTGGGACGGCTTGCCGCTCTGCACAACCGCAACTACTGCGCCCATCACCAGGAGCAAACCGGCTTTCTGTATTATTTTGATGCGGTGGATGATCAGCAGGTTGCCAATGGACTGTTCAACGCGGCGGTGGATTGGGCCCGCAGTCAGGGATTGGATTTACTGCTGGCCGGGAAGGGCATCATCCGCTCCAACGGAGCCGGACTGCTGGTGGAAGGTTTTGATGACCCCTATATGCCGATCGGGATATTGTATAACTATCCGTATTATCAACAGCTGTTTGACCGCTATGGATTTGCCAAGGAAAATGATCATTTATCCGGGATGTTGTTGAAAAGCGCGGACATCGGCAATCGGGTTCATGGGATTGCCGAACGGGTGATGGAACAAGGAAACTTCCAGATCATGACCTGCAAGACCAAGAAGGAAATGTACCCATGGATTCCCCGCGTGGAAAAGGTTCATCATGAAGCCTTCCACACCAATGCCGGGTACTATCCCACCACGCCGGCCGAGTTTGAACTGCTGGCACGCGGCTTCATCTCCCTGGCTGATCCGGCACTGATCAAACTGGTCATGAAGGGGGATGAGATTGCCGGCTTTGCCATGACCTTTCCCAACATCGCCCCCGCCCTGCGGGCCATTCGCGGCCGGCTTTGGCCATTTGGCTGGATGGCGGTCCTGTATGCCCAGAAAACCTCCCCCGTGATTGATGGCAGTGCCATCGGACTGCTGCCCCAGTATCAGGGACGCGGCGCCAATGCCCTGTTGTACAATGAAATTGAAAAGACGCTGCGCTCCCGCGGGGTGGAACGGGTGAACATCATCCAGGTGGATGAACGCAATGCCCGCAGCAAGGCTGATCACGAATCCATGGGCGTCAATTTCCACCTGCGACACCGGACCTACCGCCTGCGCATCGTCTAGTATCACATATAAGTGGGTCAAAAAAGTATGGAAACCACCCTCCGGGCTCCGCTGACAAGGCTGCAGAAACTGATTTACGGCTCCGGCGATTGGAGCAAGGCCAGCTTTAATGTCCTGCGGCAGTTGTTTTATGCCATCTTTTTAACAGATGTGGTGGGGCTGGATGCCCGCCTGGCCTCCCTGGCCGCCCTGATCAGCATCCTTTGGGATGCCGTCAATGATCCCATCATCGGCGCCTTGAGTGATCAAGTGCGCACCCGTTGGGGCCGCCGGCGGCCATTCATCCTGATCTTTGCCATTCCCTTCGCCCTGGCCTTCCTGCTGCTGTGGTGGGCCCCTCCCTGGAGCAGTCAGGCCCTGTTGATGATCCATGTCACTCTGGCCTACATGGTGAGTGATACCTTGCAGACCCTGGTAACGGTGCCCTACCTGGCCCTGACGCCGGAACTGGCCGGGGACTATGATGAACGCACTTCACTGACCAGTTACCGGATGTTCTTCAATTTGCTGGCCTCTCTGGCAACCGCGGTGGCTGCTCCAGCCATCCTGGACGCGGTGGTCATGGCCGGGCATACCCAGCAGCAAGGCTATGTCACCGTCGGAGCGCTTTTTGGCGGACTGGCCGTGCTGCCACTGCTGCTCATCTTTATCATACTGCGCGAAAAGGATGCCCCGCCCCCCCAGGAGAAGCCGGCCATCCGGCAGACAATCCGGATGTTATGGGCCAACCGGCCGTTTCGACTGGCTGCCGGTTTCTACGTGCTGAACTGGATATCCTTTGACGTGGTGGGGTTGATGCTGCCGTACTACCTGCTGTACTGGGTGGGGGAAGGCGATCTGCTGGCTGGCATGAACCTGGCTGGCCTGACACTGCCGCTTGAATCGGTTATCTTTGGCGTGCTGTTGGTCACCGCCACGGCCGCCATTCCATTCTGGTCCTGGCTGGCGCGGCGGTTTAACAAACGTCTGGCCTACATTGCCGGCATGGGATTCTGGATTGGCGTGCAGCTGCTCATCTATACGCTGCAGCCGCGGCAAATCCTGTTGATGTTGATTCTGTCCCTGCTGGCAGGATTAAGTGTTTCAACGGCTCATGTGCTGCCGGAAGCCATCCTGCCGGATGTCATCGATTGGGACGAACTGCGCACCCGCGCCCGACATGAGGGGATGTATTACGGGGCCATCAACTTCATCCGCAAACTGAGCAGTGCACTGTCGGTGTTCATCACCCTGCAGCTGCTGGGGTGGTTCGGTTATCAGGCCCCACCGGCCGGCGCCCAGATCCACGTCCAATCTGAAACCACGCTGCAGGTCATTCGGTTGCTGACCGGACCTTTCGTTGCCCTGCTGCTGATCGGGGCCATTGGCTTTGCCTGGGTCTATCCGCTCTCCCGCGAGCGCCAACAGCAGATGAGACGGGTACTGGAGCGGCGCCGTCAATGTCAGGAAAGGATGTCATGATGTTCACAACCTTTATCACCGCAGACCAGCTGGCTGAAAACCTGGGCCGCCCCGATTGGGTTCTGGTAGACTGCCGGATGGATTTATCAAAACCCGAGTGGGGCCGAACGGACTATCAGCGGGCTCACATTCCGGGATCCGTGTATGCCGATCTGAACACCGATTTATCCGGCCCCATCACAGCGCAAACCGGGCGCCATCCCCTGCCAGAATCGGCAGACTTCTGCAAAACACTGGGGCAGCTGGGCATCGCCGGCGGCAAACAGGTGGTGGTGATTGATACTGCCGCCGGGGCATTTGCAGCCCGTCTCTGGTGGATGCTGCGGTTGTACGGCCACCTTGCGGTGGCGGTCCTGGCAGGGGGCTTCCCGCTGTGGGAGCGGGAGGGCCGGCCGGCCCGGAGCGGCACTGAGACCAACCCGGCGACCACCTTTGCAGGCACCATGCAGGAGGGATGGTTTTTATCCGCGGAGGAAGTCGATCAGGTCCGCCAGGATCCGGGTTGGCTGGTGGTGGATGCCCGAACACCGGAACGATTTCGCGGCGAACAGGAACCCATTGATCCGGTCGCCGGCCGGATTCCGGGCGCTGCCAACCGGGCCCACACCCAGAATTTACAGTCCGGAGGCATCCCGCTATCCCCCGAAAGCCTGCGCGACCAATTTTCGGCGCTGCTGGGCACCACCCCACCGGAGCAAACCGTGTTCTACTGTGGTTCGGGAGTCACCTCATGTTTCCACCTGCTGGCCATGACCCACGCCGGGCTGCCTGGTGCCAAATTGTACCCCGGGTCATGGAGTGAATGGATTCGCGATCCCCGGCGTCCCATTGCCAAAGGCTAGAAATCGCCAGGATCTGGCAGAAAGATCAAAAGGCCGGCCGGAAGATCCAAGAATAACTTGAAAGATCAGAAGATCAACACAAAGGCCCCAGAGCTGTCCGCAAAATCAGGAAGTGGACAGATAAAAGATCAGCTTGGTGGTCGCACCAAATCAAAACCCCCGAACGCCAGTGGCTTTCAGGGGTTTAGTTTTGGATCAGTTGGTGTTGGATTAGGCCAATGAAGCGTTGAGGTGATCCAGCGACTCGCGAGTGGGGCGAAGTTTGTGGGCGGGTAGGCGGTTCAGGCCCTCTTCCGGTAAGTTGTAGGCCTCAAACATGGACGGGATTTCCGGGTTAACATAAATCAGACCCGTGACCAGTTCACCGCTCTGATTGGCCTCTTCCAGAATTTTAAAGGCTGCCGCCCGATTGGTGGGATCATAATCCCGTTCCAGTTTCTTCAGGCGGATGATCGCGCCATCATGAAGTTCCACATCGCGGGTGGTGCCTTCCTCAAAGTCCTCGACCGTAACCTCATCCCGGGCGGCAACATAGGAAATCTCATGCAGGGGTTCCTCGTGTTCCTTGCCAAAGGTGTAGGAGTGCAACCAGCCATCCTGATTATGGAAGGTGACACACGGGCTGATGATGTCGATCACCGCAATACCCCGGTGGCTGTAAGCCGCCTTGATGAGTTCCTTGAGCTGGCGGGGATCGCCGGCAAAAGAGCGGGCCACAAAGGAGGCATTGGAAGCCAGCGCCTCGAGACAGATGTCAACCGGCAGGAAGGGGTTGGTGCCCTGGCGCTTGAGGGAGAGACCCCGTTCGGCCGTGGCCGAGAACTGGCCCTTGGTCAGGCCATAGACGCCGTTATTCTCAACAAGATACACCATGGGCATATTGCGGCGGACAATATGTTTGAATTGCCCCATACCAATGCTGGCTGTATCGCCATCGCCGCTGACGCCAATACCGCGCAACCGGGCATCGCCAAATAAAGCACCCAGAGCCAGTGAGGGCATGCGGCCATGAACACCATTGAAGGCAAAGGATCGGCTCAGGAAGTAGGTCGGGCTTTTACTGGAGCAGCCAATGCCGCTGAATTTAACCACGGTCTCGGGCACGACATTCAGTTCATAGA
>DAOQTN010000070.1:8060-9423 GCA_035340555.1 Anaerolineaceae bacterium
CCCCAGCACTTTGTGCCAGGGCTGTGTTCATAGAGCGCCGAGGTGATCTGGCTGGCAATACCGTTATGGCCACAGCCCTGGCACAAAGTGCTGGGGGCACCCTTGTAATCAGCACGGGAAAGGCCGGCCAGATTGACTTGTTGTGCAGCTTGAGTTGCCATGTTACTTTGCCTCCTGTGCAGTAATCTCACCGCAAATCCATTTGGCGGTCAATGGCATACCGTCAATATGGGCCACGGAAATCAATTTGGATGTG
Source organism: Anaerolineaceae bacterium (assembly GCA_035340555.1). GTDB lineage: Bacteria > Chloroflexota > Anaerolineae > Anaerolineales > Anaerolineaceae > JAGOFZ01. Next base: position 8,317 of record DAOQTN010000070.1, read on the forward strand.
CACTCTGGGATGTTCAACCGCAGGATCTGATGCAGCTGACCATCGCGGTTCATTTCCACAACGTAGATGCGATCATGGTTGCGGATAAAATCATAAACCTCGTCAGAGAAGGGGATCGAGCGCACGCGCAGGTAATCAGCGGGCAGCTGATGTTCGGTCTCAAGGCAGTCAAGAGCTTCAATAATGGCCGGGTCGGTGGATCCCATCGAGAGAATGCCGATCCGGGCGCCCTTGCGGCTTTGGATGATGGGCTTGATCAGACGGTTGCGGGCGGTTTCAAATTTCCGGGCGATCCGGTTGAGAACCCGTTCCCAAACCTCCGGTTCCTCACTGTAGCGGGCATATTCATCATGCCCGGTACCGCGCGCGAAGTAGGCGCTGCGCGGGTGTCGGTTTCCTGCCACCGTGCGGTAGGGAATGCCGTCCCCATCAATATCCAGGTAGCGGCCCCAATCACCGGCCCGCTCCTGGAGCATTTTTTCCAGATCCTCCTCCCACAGCACCTTGCCGCGGTCCATGGGTTGATCGGGATATTCAAATGCAGGAGTCATCCAGTAGTTCATGCCCAGGTCGAGATCGGACATGACCAGCACCGGGGTCTGGTAGCGTTCGGCATAATCAAAAGCCCGCCAACCAAATTCAAAGCATTCCTGGACAGAGCCCGGGATGAGCAGGATAAACTGGGTATCCCCGTGACCGATAAAGTAGGCTTCCGTGATATCACACTGGGCGGTGCGGGTGGGCAGCCCCGTGCTGGGGCCAACCCGCTGCACATCCCAGATGACCAGGGGAACTTCGGCATAGTAAGCCAGGCTGAGGTACTCCGCCATCAGGCTGAGGCCCGGGCCGGAAGTGGCCGTCATCGACCGCAAACCAGCAAAACCGGCACCAATGATCATGCCGGCGGCGGCCAGTTCATCTTCAGCCTGCACCACGGCAAAGGTTTGTTTGCCGGTTTCAGGATCGGTGCGCAGTGGCGCAGCATAATCGGTGAAGGATTCAACCAGGGATGAGGCCGGGGTGATCGGATACCAGCCGCAGAACTGCATGCCGCCATACAGGGAACCCAGCGCCCCGGCAGTGTTGCCATCCGTCATGATGTAACCC
>DAOQTN010000071.1:0-9420 GCA_035340555.1 Anaerolineaceae bacterium
AAACTGGACAATCGAGAGCCAGAGGGGATCAACCCGGCGGGAAAAATGTCCAATCACCAGCACATGGATGGCCCAAAAGAAGGCTCCAATCAACACCAGGAGGTCTCCCCGGCCGATGGTAAGTTGATCAGTCACACTCAACAGGTACAAGCCCATCGCTGCCAGGCCCGCCCCCACCCAGTTGGCCCAGCCGGTCCGGTGCCGCAAAAACAGTCCCAACACCGGCACGATGACCACATACAGCCCGGTGATGAAACCGGCATTGCCGGCAGTGGTGTCGACGATGCCCACCTGTTGGAGTGAGGCTCCGGCGAACAACACCGCGCCGGAAATCAGGCCGGCAGTCAAGACCTGACGGAAATTGCGTTCGGCGCGCCCTGCCCGCAACCAAAGCGCCAACGGAATCAGGGACAATCCCCCCAGCAGAAAGCGGACAGCATTATAGGTAAACGGGCCAACCGACATCATGCCCAGCCGTTGGGCCACAAAGGCAAAGCCCCAGATCGCCGCCGTCAGTAGCAGGAGGAAATCAACGCCCATCGCTCAACCGATCAGACCAAACAGGATGGCAATCCCGAGGGTGGCAATCAGCACCCCCAACACCGCCCGCAGGGTGATTTTTTCGCCGGAAATCAGACCAATCACCAGACCAAACAAGGGACTGGTACCCAGCAGGGTCTGGGCAACCGCCACCTCCGTCAACTTGAAGGAAACCTGCTGCAGCCAAATGGCCAGAAAGGTACCGATCACGGTGGCTGACAGCAGCCAGATCCAGACAGACCGGCGCTCCGGGATCTGCATCCAGCCACCAATTTTTTGCCGGAAGAGAATAAAACCAATGCCCAATGCCACCACGCCGCCAACCAAACGAATCACCGAACTCTGCATCGGCGTCACCGTGGTTTGGAGAAAGGCCAGGCGGGAGAGGATGGCCCCGCCGGACTGGCACAGGGCAAACAAGACCCCGTAGGCAATCCCGGCCCACAGCCGGCGGGGGTGTTCCCCGACAGTCGTCTGCTCCGTAATGACCCAGGCCACACCCGCCAGGGTCAGCAAAATGCCGAGCCAGGCCACCGGGCGTAGTTCCTCACCCAGAAAAATGAGCCCCATGACGGCAGTCATGGGCGGAGCCAGGATACCCAACAGCAGACTGAGGCGAACCCCAAGCCGGCTCAGGGATTCAAAGTAGGCCGTATCCCCCAAACCAATCCCCAAGGCACCGCTGATGATCAGCAGCCAGAAAGTGGCCACCGTCACCCCGGCCTGTAAACCGCCTGTCACCAGCAGGGTTGCCAGGAAGAGCACGACCGCCAGGACACCTTTAAAAAAGTTAATCTCCGCCGGACGCATGAAGCGGCCCATCTTCGAAAACCAGCCCGCCGCAATCGCCCAAAATAACGCTGCAGCAAGCGCTGCCACTGCACCCAGCACCATGTTGATACCTCTAAAGGACAGACTGGCCAGCGAATCACTTCCGACTGGCCGCGGCAATGATATCATATTCCTGGCCACAACCTGTATAATTCAACCATGCAAAGAAATCCGCGTCTTCTGGCGGCCCTGGCGACCATCATTCTTCTGGTATCCGTCAGCTGTAATTTACCCCGACCCCCGACCCAGTCCTCACTGGCGGAGGCCGTTCAACAAACCTTGACTGCCTATCCGACCGGTCAGGTCCCCACCATCACCCCACCTTCACTGCCAACGAGCCCCACCAACCCGCCCATGGCAACCGCCGTGCCCACCCTGGCCGCCACACCCCACCCGGATGCACTGCTGCCGGATGGCGCGGTTGTATACGGGCCGGCAGCGATCGGGTTTGACACGGTCACTTTTGCCGACCAGTTGGGGGGCTACCTGGCCGAATATCGCGAACAGATCAACGGCCGGGAACTCCGGGGAACCGAAATTGTCCAACTGTTGGCCCTTGAAACCTCCCTGAACCCGCAGCTATTGCTGGGCCTGGTGGAGTATCGCACCGGCTGGGTCCGGGGCCCGCTCCAGACCTTTGCAATGCTGGATCATCCCATGGGGTTCCACTCCCCGGACATGGTGGGGCTGTACAAGGAACTATCCCTGACCTGCCGGTATCTGACCCTGGGATATTACTCCCGGCGTGCCGGGACTCTGACCACCATTGATTTTCCGGACGGCAGCCAGATGCCGGTGGATCCAGCGCTGAATCCTGGTACAACCGCCCTGCAGGTGCTGTTTGCCCAATGGTTCAACGAGGCGGGCTGGCACGCGGCACTTTACGGCCAGACCAGTTTCCTCTCTGCCTATGCGCAATTTTTAGGAAATCCCTGGACCACCGGTGCCAATCCCATTATTCCGGCGGGATTAACCGCGCCCGAACTGGAACTGCCCTTTGAAGCGGGTGTTTTGTGGCATTTCACCGGCGGGCCGCATGTGGCCTGGGGGGTTTTCAGCCCGTTGAGCGCCGTGGATTTTGCCCCCCATGCCGAGGTCAAGGGCTGCACCCCGGCCGCGGAATGGATCACCGCGGCCGCAGCCGGCCGGGTGGTACGGTCAGAAAATGGGGTGGTGATGGTTGACCTGGATGATGACGGTTATGAACAAACCGGCTGGGTGATTTTTTACCTGCACGTGGCAACATCCGACCGGGTTCCGGTGGGTACCTGGCTGGCTCAGGGTGACCGCATCGGCCATGCCTCCTGTGAAGGCGGCCCGGCCACCGGGCGGCATGTCCACCTGGCCCGCAAATACAATGGCGAATGGATCCCGGCCGCCGGAGAATTTCCAATGGTATTGAGCGGCTGGCAGGTCATTCCGGGCGCCCAGGCCTATGTGGGCACGCTGGAGCGTGACGGCGTGGTCATCCCCTCACGCGGCAGCGCCAGCATCCTCAATCAAATCGTGCGTTAGAATTTCAAAATTTGACCGCTAACAGCGCACCGACGCATCAACAACAGCCCAAACTGCCGCTTTGCATGTCCCAAACTGCGTCCATGCCCGCTCAAACCACTTCATTGCACGGCCGCCCGCTTCTTTGCCCGGCCCAGTTCTTTGTATGGCGCCACCGGGCTGTCAATGCAGGAGCAAGCCATCAGTAATCGGCCATCAGTAATCGGCCATCAGTCATTAGCCATCAACAATCCATCGCACAAGTGTCGATTGATCAGCGAAGTTTTAAATCGCGATAGCGTCCCAGTAAGGCCCAAACCCGCAATGCGGCTTCGGCCTGGATCCGGAAGGACATCTTGGATTTACCCCAGCGGCGATCGGCAAAATGAATGGGGATCTCGCGAAAAGTGAAGCCAAGCTTGTGGGCCACATACGCCATCTCAACCTGGAAGACATAGCCGTTGGAACGCACCCGATCCAGCGGCATCGCGGCCAGGGTTTCCCGCCGCCAAAGGCGAAACCCTCCCGTGACATCTTTCATGGGCAGTCCCAGAATGGTCCGGGCGTACCAATTGCCAAAGGCGGATAGACTGCGCCGCCAGGCTGGCCAGCGTTCATCCAGGCTGCCGCCGGGCACATAGCGCGATCCCAAGGCCATATCACAACTGGTCAGGGTCTGTTTGAGTTCCAGAATTTTATCCGGAGGATGCGAAAAGTCGCAATCCATCTGTCCAATGGCCTCAGCATCATTGGAAAGGCACCAGCGGAATCCCTCGATATAGGCGGTTCCCAAGCCCAATTTGCCGGCCCGGTGCAGCACCGCAACCCGTCCCCCCGTATCCCGGGATAACTGATCGGCGATTGTACCCGTGCCATCCGGGCTGTTATCGTCAACAATGAGGAGGGACAGCTGCGGCAACGGCAGCGAAAACAAGGCGGAGACCAGCCGGGGCAGGTTCTCCGCCTCATTATATGTCGGAATCACAATGAACAGCTTCAAAACACCTCTATGTACGGCCAAGATTCTGCAGGGTTTCCTTCAACTCTGCCAGATCACGGAATACTTGGGATTGGCGGGTCAGATCATGAAGCTGCACAGCCAGGCCCTTCTCTCCTTGGAATGTGCCACCCTCGCGATCCCGGGTCGAATAAAAATAATCAAAGCTCTGATGCAATTTGGTGCGAATGCGTTCTTTCAGAGCAGGCATGTTGGCTGGACGGGTGTAGATGATGAAAGTAGCGGGGCCCAAATGTCCCAGGAAATCATCCGCAGCGCAAAGTTCGCGCACGGTATCCTGCATCATCAGGCTGACGGCCCGCAACAGATCATCGGAAGCCACAAACCCGTACACCTCACGGAAGTAATCCAGATTGGCCAGCGAGACCAAAAGCAGCGCCCGGTCCGGGGATTGGAGAAACTGCATCAGATGTTCGTCCACCAGACTGCCATCCGGCATGCCGGTGACCGGGTTGGTCAGGGACCCCTGTTGAGCGCGGCGTAGAGCATTGCGCACCCGCAAACGCAGTTCCGTAATGTCAAAGGGTTTGGTGATGTAATCCTCAGCCCGCAGTTCCAGTCCGGTCAGCCGGTCGACACGATCCCGCTTTTCCGTCAGAAAAATGATCGGAATGCTCTGGGTGCGGCGGTTGCCGCGCAATTGGCGGGCGACCTCAAAACCGTCTATATCCGGCAAACGGATATCCAAAATGACCAGATCTGGCGGTGTGTTCTGGCAGGTGCTGACCCCATCTTCGCCCCAGTTCACAGTAATGACTTCATAGCCCTGAACGCGAAAATACGCGTTAAGCATGTCCGCGATATCGAGGTCATCCTCTACAATCAGCAGAGTCTCTTTCTTTTCGCTTGTCATCCGGGGTGCTCCTAGGAAATCGGTTCTTTATAAACGATGAACTCGCACACCGTATCACCCACAGCCATGCACTTGGACTCATTCACCCGGAATTCGTTGCCACCGGAAACCCACTTAAGACCGGATTGCAGCAAACCGACCGCGATAAAGCAGGACGCCTTGTCCGTATGCCGGCCGTAACACACCGGGCAGCGGTGAATGGTGTAGACAAAATGATCGTCCTTCTCTTCAACCGTGCTGAGCTGATCGCTGGTCTGGGAAAAGATCCGGGCCATCGCTGGCAGGCCGATCCGCAATTTTGCCTGTAGTGGTAGAACTTTAAAGGCCAGATCCCCCACCCCCGCCAGGGCGCCAAAATTGCGCAGCCCCTCATCAAAAGTGGCCCGGCCTGCGCGCAGTGCCAACCCGCGCCCACCCCGGGGACCGTACATTTCCTCCAGGGCCCCATTGATGGCCGAAAAATCAGCAAAATCAAATTCGCGATTCAGATCCGTGGGAGGATAATTGCCGATCATGTGCGGCAGACTGGCGAGGTTAAGAATGGCGTTGACGCCGTTCTTGCCCATCACATCTTCAAGCGCCAGCAGCGCGATGCGGGCAATTTTATTAGGGTAGAACAAGCCGCTCTTTGGGATTGGGTCCATGTGTCCTCGCCTTATTAGATATATTTGGTCAGGTCTTCAGCTGCCCGGCGCATATCCAGGAAAATCAAGCCCAGTTTGGCCTGTTCACGCGCCAAGGCGGTCAGCACAGCTTCTTGCCCAACTGACATCAAAACCACATAGCCTTTTTGGCCTTTGATATAGACCTGTTCAAGTGAGCCCCGGCCCAGCTCTCCCGCAATTCTTTCACCAAGGGAGAGCATGGCAGCCGACATGGCAGAAACGCGATCTTCTTCAACACCCTGAGGTAATGCCGAAGCAATGGTCAAACCATCAACGCTCACAATTGCTGAGGCTTCAATGTCTGGCGAAGATGCCTGAAGCTCCCGTAAACGCTCTACCATCATTTGGGTTCGTGACTTGGTCAAGGTTGCTCTCCTTCCCGCTCCGCAGGGAATTGTTCTTGATTTGTAAATAACTTTAGCACAGGGCCAGCAAAGTGTCAAGCAAAGCCAGGAGAGGAAAAGAGTCCAAGCAGATTATTTTTTACTCTCCACTACTTGACAGAATCAGGATATAATCATGCCGTAATTATAGCGCGTTTTTTAACAACCAATTCCAAAAATAAGGGGCAATTATGCGGCAGCAGAGTCCACTTCAACAGCGGGGCTGGAGCCAGACGACCCAATCTGATCCGCATAATCAGCCAATGGTACATCCTTGGATTGCCGCCCTGGCGGGCGGCGAAGTTTATCATACATCAGGGTAGATATTAAAACATATGTGGGTTCTCCACGCACATTGGCAGCCACCACGCCGGGCCACTGACCCGGGAGGCATCATATTTTGGGCTGAGTCTTCAGAGGGACCGGCGCCGGAACGCCTGCGCGGCCAGCTCCCGAAACGGGCCCAGACCCTCTTACACCCCTTCTGTCTGGATCCCCAGCTGATCCAGGACCGCATTGGCTCCGGCACGCCGCTGGAGGATGCGCAGTCCGCCAGCGTAATCTTGCGGCTGCCCACCAGCCGCATGGGGCCACTGCCATCCCCCCAGCTCAATCATAATTGGGACGTGGATTCATTGACCCAGCCCTACCTGGCCCCCTGGGAAATCCGGGGGTTGTGGTTGCCGGCCCGCAAAGCATTCAGCCTGCTGGTCAACATCCCCGCGGAAATTCGGGAAATGGGTTTTTCATTGGGCATTGATGCGCACTACTGGCGCACCGTGTGCAACCTGATTCTGGAGGTCCTGGCGGATCAAAAATTGTTGCCGGTTCTCGTCCCGGCCAATCACCATCAAACCAGTTTTCTGGCTCGCTGGCAACCAGTGCTGGACGGGCCACAGGACGGGCCGCGCCTGGCCAAACTGGTCGCCGCGATGCCGCCCATCTGCCGGGCGGAAACCCGCGGTGAACGCCTGCAGGGCATTGAACCCCCCCGCGGGCTGCTGGACAGTTTCCTCAACACCATGTGCGACGCCCTAGCCCGGACCTGGGGGCGCACCCGCAATCAGCGGCTGCTCGCTTCCAGCGAACATCCGCTGGAACGCTGGCTGGCCTCCCTGTTCACCGACGACCCTACCGTAACCAACGCCTCCCCGGCGCAACTGCAAGCGCTCTCCAGCTCCCTGCAGGCCTGGATGAGAAATTTACATGCCGCCGGCGACCGCCATTTTCGCATCGCCTTTCAACTGGAAGCCCCCGAAGTCCAACCCGGAGACGCCAACCAGCCGGCCTGGACGGTTCACTATCTGCTGCAGTCCCGTGACGACCCGTCACTGGTGGTGCCGGCCGAAGAGGTCTGGCGGCTGCGCGGCAATGTCCTGACCCAGTTGGGCAAACGGTTTGAACAGCCCCAGGAAAAGCTGCTGGCGGGGCTGGGCTATGCCGCCAGGCTCTTCCCGCCCCTGCTGGGCAGCCTTCAGGCCAGACAACCCATCGGCGTTGAACTGAACACCAATGAAGCCTACACCTTTCTGCGTCAGGCGGCCCCCCTGCTGGAACAGGCTGGCTTTGGCCTGCTGGCCCCGCCGTGGTGGAATCAAAAAGGCTCACGGTTGGGCGTACGGCTACACTTAAGCCCGCGTGGCACGGCCACCCCGGTATCAGCCGGAAAGCTGAAACTGGACACCCTGATCAACTACGAATGGCAGATCTCCCTGGGCGGCACTGAACTGACCCGGGCGGAATTTGAAATTCTTGCCCGGCTGAAACTGCCGCTGGTGCAAATCCGCGGACAGTGGGTTCAATTGGATACGGAACAGATTGAAGCCGCCATCAAGTTCTACGATTCACAGCGCCAGCGCGGTGAAATGGGTCTGATGGATGCCGCCCGCTTAAAACTGGACGAAGAAAGTGCGGTGCAGGGCCTGCCCTTGGAAGAGGTGATTGCCGAAGGCTGGGTCTCGGAATGGCTGGAACATCTCTCCCACCAGGATCGCATGGTGGAACTGCCACAGCCCGGCGGATTGCTGGGCGAACTCCGGCCTTACCAGCGCTATGGCTTCTCCTGGCTGGCCTTCTTCCGGCGCTGGGGACTGGGCGCCTGTCTGGCTGATGATATGGGGTTGGGGAAAACCATCCAGGCTCTCGCCTTGCTGCTTTATGAAAAAGAATCCCAAGGCAACCTGCCCGGTCCGACTCTGCTGGTCTGCCCAACCTCGGTGGTGACCAATTGGGAGCGCGAAGCCCGCCGGTTTGCCCCGTCTTTGAAAGTTCTGGCCCACCAGGGACCGGACCGGTTGCGCAATTCGGACTTCAAGGAAGCCGCCCGCAGCGCTGATCTGGTTCTCACCAGTTATGCCCTGCTGCGGCTGGATGCGGAATTATTCCAGTCCCTGGCCTGGTATGGGGTCATCCTGGACGAAGCCCAGAACATTAAAAACCCTGCCGCCAAACAAACCCAGGCGGCCCGGCAGCTGACGGCCGGATTCCGGCTGGCATTGACCGGCACCCCGGTTGAAAACCGGCTGGCGGAATTATGGTCCATCATGCAGTTCCTCAATCCCGGCTTTTTGGGAACCCAGGCCGGATTTCGCCGGGAGTTCAGCCTGCCGATTGAACGTTTTGCCGACCCCGAAGCAACCGAGCGGCTGCGAAAAATGGTCAGCCCCTTCATCCTGCGCCGCGTCAAAACCGATCCGAATGTGATCACGGACCTGCCGGAAAAAATTGAAATGAAAGAATACTGTCACCTCAGTGAGGAACAGGCCACCCTGTATCAAGCAGCGGTGCAGGAAACCATGAAAAAGGTTGAGGAGAGTGAAGGCATTCAACGGCGCGGCCTGGTGCTGAGCCTGCTCACCCAATTAAAACAGATCTGCAACCACCCGGGACAGTTCCTGCATGAGGCTCCCGAGACGGCAGCCAGCGCCAACGGCCGCAGCGGCAAACTGGTACGGTTGATTGAAATGCTGGAAGAGATCATGGAAACCGGCGAGCGAGCCCTGATATTCACCCAATATGCGGAGATGGGACACCTGCTGGCCGAAGTGCTGCCGCGCGCCCTGGGAACCGGGACGCTGTATCTGCACGGCGGCACCCCTGCCAAGTTGCGCGACCAGATGGTCCACCGCTTCCAGGAGGAGGAACATGGTCCGGCGCTCTTCATCCTTTCCCTGAAAGCCGGCGGCACGGGCCTGAATCTCACCCGGGCCTCCCATGTCTTTCATTTTGACCGCTGGTGGAACCCGGCCGTGGAAGACCAGGCCACCGATCGCTCCTACCGCATCGGCCAGCAGTTGAATGTATCCGTGCACAAATTCATCACCGTCGGCACCCTGGAGGAGCGGGTGGATGAAATGATTGAGTCCAAGAAAGGCCTGGCTGACTCCGTGATCGGCGCCGGCGAGGACTGGATGACCGAACTGAGCACAGAAGAACTGCGCGATCTGGTCGCGTTACGAATTTCCTAGTCTCCAAACAGAGAGTGGTGCATGTACCGGTACAAAAACAGCAACGATGATACCGACGAACGCCCCAACGGCATGAAACCGCGCCAGGCCAAGGGGGGCATCCAGGCCAGAAGCCAGCGCGGCGATTTCGCCCGCAACTGGTGGGCCCGGCGCTGGATTACCGCCATGG
>DAOQTN010000072.1:0-9400 GCA_035340555.1 Anaerolineaceae bacterium
TTTGAACAACGCACGGCGCTGGCCTACTGGCTGTTTCTGGGACTGTTTCTTTATTCGTGCTCATCCGCCTCTTCAAAAAAGAAGGCGCTCTCAAAGGCATCCTGGGCCTGATCTGCATGCTCTACACCTTCATTTGGGGCTGGCAGCACCACAAGGAAGAAAACATCACCAACCTGATGTACGTTTGGACCGGTTTGTGGCTGTTGGGCATCGTCCTCAACGTCATCAATCAGCTCGCCAACAGTTAATCAACCTCCAGAGATGGCTCAATTTGCACGCCGTGCCGGAGACCCAATTGAGCCGGCTGGCAAACGAACGGGCGGGGTTACCCCGCCCGTTTGATTTTGTGCCGGTCTCTGCCTGCCTGGCTGCAAGAGACGGTTGAATGACACCGGATGAATTCATTTTTACGACGGATTTGTCAACCCGTCCTCCCGCAATGAATGATCCACTGGTGCGAGTACGATAAAAGACGTGTCCGCGACGGTCCTAGCCAAGCAGGCGCGGGTTTGCTGTTAGAATATTCAGCCCATGACCACGAAAATCGGCGTCATGGGTCACCAATTTAAAATTTTTGGCCAAGCACAACCCGGTGATCATCTGATCATTAAAATCCACCCCACCGTCTTCATACTCTGACAAAGCTTTTTGGATATCAAAGGAAGAAAAACCGCTTTCAACCCGGCTGGATACGATCAGGATCTTTCTTACCGCAATTGCTATGGTCTCCGCAATGGGTTGAAAATTGACACTGTTGCGAAAAGATTTGAAATCGGCGGAGGCCCTTCCATCACCAGACAATAATTTGTGTTCCAGACGCGCATGGCGATTGATATATTCTGAAATCACCAGCACGTCGACATAAATCGGGCTGTTAGCGGTCATCGCCTGAGCCAGGGCCCTTGAATAGACCGTAATCCTCCAATCGGTTGGATCTTGTGGGGCATAAAGCAGCAGCCAGATATTTGCATCAAAGAATAGATGGTCTGCGGGCGAAAATAGGTATCCTTGAATCTGAACGGCGTTATTTCTCGGGCTCATCTTCAAAAATCTCCTGCCGCGCAGCTGCAAATTGGTCGGGGGATTTAAAGTAGAGCTTGGCCGTATCAATCACCCGCTTTAGCAAGATCAAATCATCTTGCTCAATGTCGCTCACAGACATGCTGGTACGGATGGCCTCCTCAGAGAATTGACCATAGAGCTGACCAATGGCAGCGTTTAGAAAAGCTGATGTCAGACTTTCGACATTTAGAAAGGAAAGGCGGACTTTGCGGCGGTTGTTGATGGCATCAACAATCTGCGTAAAAACTTTTATTCCATCCTCGGATGCCACGCAAAGTGTACTTCCTACAACTTCAGTGAGTTGAATTGTGATCCGGTCAGCCATTTTGGTTTATCCTATTAAAATATCTCATCCAACTCGAGCTCATCGGAAAGTCGATACGAATTTTCATCAGCCGTATTGATTTCTATGTTCACAACAGTTCCCGGGAATACGGCTGAAAAGGGCTTCATGTAATTGCTTCCATCGGGCCGTTGTTCCCAATAACCGCTATCAGACACCACTTCAATGCGGCCCTGGTTCAGGCGAATAAATTCTCTCAATAATTTTAACCCCAATCCACCTGGAATGGGGCCGGTCTTTGTCGTGTTTCGTCCTTCCATGGCCCACATAATGGCTTCCTCGGCTGGTTTGATGAGGTTGCGGCTGGTTGCCAGTTTTCTCCGCATCCCAATACCCAGGTCAGCAACTGAAAACCAAATCTGATTCTTTCGTGGAAAATACTGCCCACACGAAAAAATACCCAGCTGAGTTTCCGAGTGAATTACAGCATTGCTGAAAATTTCAAAAATACTTTCCCAGAACTTCTTCCGCAAGTTATCTGACATGACGGGAATGGCCTTGCTGGCAAAGTGCTTCTGGATATAAGCGGCAAAATAGCGATCATCTTTCTGTTCAAAGCGGCTATATTGAATTGTCGTGCTCCAGATATCCTGTAGTAACGGCCGTCCATAATTGCCCAGAAAACCATTTTTTGCCAGAATGCTTTCAACATCAGGCGGAATATTCACCAACCGCACCGTGTTTAGCCGCCGGCTGGTGCGGTATAAAATCGCCCCCAATGGGGCGCACATATTCGCGCTAAACCAGCGCACTTCCTTGAAATCAAGGGTGATATGGCTGTATTGTAAAGCTTCCATCTGATGAGCCAGGTTGATCAGGTGGGAAAAGCCCTCAAAATCACTCTCTACAGTTGATAACTTAAATACATTTATCATGGACTAAACCAAGCATATCACGAAATGGGTTTTCATACTGCTAAAACCGTAAAACGAAGAGCCTGCTCTGTTGATCAGATGGTTTTATTATCCGATAGACCGGACTTGATGTCAACTGAAATGGTTTCCGCTTCCACGCAGCAGATCCTGAAACACAAAGCGGGAGGGGCCGCCAGGATTTATGACAAAACCGGTCTTTGGTGCACCAGGTGGCGGAGTTGATTTGATCCGGCCGGATCAACTGGGGGAGGGGATGACAGCCCGCCGCCCCGGCCCGCTTATGGGTTTGTAGTGCCGGCCGGGCCAAGGGGGGCGGTGGTGGCACAGCGAAAACCGATATAGCCGCTCTGGAAATCCTGTCCGCTTTTAAAGCGGTCTGTGGTCTGGCAGCGCAGCTTTTCGTAATTCCAGGATCCACCGCGCACAATGCGATATTGGCCCGATTTCGGGCCGGTAGGGTTGGGCGTGGGTGTCTTCTCAACGATGTAGTGGTCAGCCCAATAATCAGACACCCATTCATAGACATTGCCGGCCATATCCAGCGCGCCGTAGGGGCTGGCACCATCCGGAAAACTGCCAACCGGTGCAACAAAGGCAAAGAAGTCGTCGTGACGGCTGTCCTTCAAGTCATCAATTTCGCAGTTGATGTCACAATAGTTGGCGCGAGATCCTTCCCACTCGTTGCCCCAGGGGTAAAGACGGCCATCCGTCCCGCGGGCGGCTTTTTCCCATTGGGCTTCGGTCGGCAGTTCCCGACCGGCCCAGGCACAATATGCGGTCGCTGCATTCCAATCGGTGTTTACCACAGGCAGCCCGGCGTACGTTGGGCTGGACGCCACCATGTTCAGGAAATCGGGGGTTTGATAGGGGAGGGGACAACGCTCATTGTCAGCAACACAGGCGGCGTACATTTCGTTGGTCACTTCGGTTTCATCGATCCAATACGCTCCCAGGTACACCGGATGGGCAGGGGATTGATAGGTTAAAGTGGTATTATCCCGTCCCATCGTGAACTCGCCGGCTGGAACACAAAGGAGCTGCATGCCGTCTTTGGGAGACGTGTAGGTCTGGCCGATTTCAAGACAAACCGCGAGACCGGCATCTGTTGGCGGCGGCGTAATTCCTGGTGAAGGCGAAGCCGTGACCGGAGGTGTTGATGAAGCTGCGCCTGTGGTTGGGACATTTGTCTCCGTTGGTGTCGGTGGCGGCCATACCCCTCCACCCATTACCAGGACCACTATTGCCAAAATAAATAACCCAGCCACAATAACAATCGCCAAAGTTGTGTTATTTGAGCCGGGCTGTGAGACAGTGGTGGTAACTGTTGTGGTTTGGCTGTTGCGGGTGCCGCTGTTTGACTCATCAGTCACGATAGGTCCATTGGTTGGCATTGTTGATTGGCTCCGTTTGATCAGGGTTTGACCACATTTGTCGCAGAAGGTGCCGCCGGTTGGATTCACTGTACCGCAGGATGAACAGGTAATGGCTCGGGATGAGGTAGATTTTTTCTCCCCCAAAGCCCCTTTGAAGTGTGCCAGGATATTGACAACTTCTGCAATGCTGGCCAGTAAAACCTTCCACCAGGTTGGTCTTGTTTCCGGAATCAAAAGCATTGCGAACAGGAAGATTATCAGGATCAGTGTAATGGCGAAAAATAAGTAGGGGCGGTTTAACTTCATGGTATGAATTTTTACGTTAAATAAAACGGCAAATAAAACGGCTTATGCTGTTCCTTGCTTGACGTCGATCGTTTCCCTTAGGCTGCAGCTATAGTCCCTCCTGAGTGATTGGAATCAACAGTTACCCCATTATACAATCAACCGCCAAAAACTCCATTTCTTAAGCTCACTTTTTTGGGGGTTGAAAATCCTTTCCAGGGGGATCCCCCACCAAATCCCATCCCGTCCGGCGCGATTTCGTTGGTCACCATCTGGCGGGCAATGGTTGGGCGGGAATTTGGCCGGGGGCCTCCCCGTGACGGCCAGGACCGCGGGTGGTCCGGGAAGGTCTGACCGGATCAACCAGGAGCCGGGCTGACGACCGCCTCAGCGGTCATGCGGATGACATCAAAGGGGCAGTCCAGGGCACAAAAGGTGCAGGCAATGCAGTCTTTGGGGCGCACCAGGTAGGGCAGTCCGGGCTCAAACCCGTGGCCGTTGCGCGGCGGGGCAAGCACGGCAATGCAGCCGGTGGGGCAGGCCTGGACGCAGATTTTGCAGGCGGTGCAGCCGGCATAATCCCAGGCCGGTTTTGCCCACTGGGCCGGTTTGAGATGGGCCACGGTCTGTTTCTGATCATCCAGCACAGCTTCCACCGGGCAGATCCGGCCGCAGGCGCCGCAGTCAATGCACAAGGCCGGGTCGATCCGGTGCAGTTGTTTCCGTTCACCGGAGATGGCATGCACCGGACAGCGCCGCACGCAGGCCGTGCAGCCGGTACAAAGGGCGGTGATTTCATGACTCATGGCTAATCATCCTTCGTCCTCGGGCGCGGGCAGACCCAGCGCGGTGACAGCTGCCGAATCCGGGCGGCCGGAGTCGGGATCCCAGCGCATGGCGGTGTAGTAGGCCCGCACCAGCCCGTCCAGGGGGACCCGGCGGCCCCGGTTTGCGCCTTCGCTTTGCGGCGGCTCGCCGATGGCCCGGGGGTGAATGGCGTGCCGCAGTGGCGCGCCCTGGCGTAAATTAAAGGCCTGGCGCAAATTCTGGATCGTCCAGCCAATCGCCAGGTATTCTTCCGGCGTTTTTGCCCAGCCGGTGGCGGCATTCAGCCACTGGAAGAAGGGAATACGGTTCAGTCCCACCAGGGCCCCGAACAGGCACAAGCCCGCCCCGTTGGCCGCGGCCATCAACTGGCTGCAGGCGGCTCCCCAGATACCTTTTTCTGCATCGTTGCGGTACTTGTGGGCCTTGGGGTAGAACATCCAGCGCACGCTGGGCAGTCCCTTGATGACCTTCCACAGCTGGAACATTTCATAATAAAGATAGGCGCCCAGGGTATGCCGGCCGGGGGTGGGTTCAACCACGGCATGCAGGGCAAAACCCGGATCGTTGCGCCCATCATGCATGGCCAGTTCCTGCCCGCCGGCTTGAACGGCGTACCCGCCGGTCCCATTGCCGATGGCGCGGGCCGCCTCTCGGCTGCCGTCCGCCAGCAGGGCCCCCAGGCCTTTGCGCTCGATGATCTGGTCGAGCAGGGTGTCAATGGCGGCCGGATTGCCCCAGGTCAGCTCCAGCCCGCCGGTATCCGCGGTGGAAATCAGCCCTTTTTCATAGCACTCCAGGGCAAAGGCGATTGCCCCCCCGACCGAGATGGAATCCATGCCGGCCCGGTTCAACCGCTCGTTCCACTCAAACACTTTTTCCAAGTCGGCGTGCATCAGCAGTCCGCTGAGGGCCAGCACACTTTCGTATTCGGGCTTGTGGGTTTCCCCGCCGCCTTTCAGGCTGCAGTATCCGCCGCAGCCCAGGGGGCAGGAGTAGCAGTGGTACTTGACTGTTTCCCGGGCGGTGATCCGGTCCGGGTCCAGTTGGGCGGCGGTGGAACCGGTGAAGGTGGCGCTGGAACCGCGCCAGTTCTGGATGGGGGCATCGCCCATTTCGATGCTGGTCAGGTTCATCCCGACGGTGCCCCACTTGCGCAGGATGACCTTGTACAGCAGCCCGTCCTGGCGCATGCCCAGGGGCATCACTCGCAGCAGCGTGCCCAGCAGTCCCATGCCCCGACCGGGCAGAAACGGCGGCTGGAAGGCGATCCAGCGGTTGAAGCGGTCACTCAGCCGCTGGACTTCGGCGCTGTCATGGACGGGAATGCGGTAGGCGCCATGCAGAGCGATGGCTTTCAGCCGCTTGGCACCCATCACCGCCCCCAAGCCGGAGCGGGCTGCCATGCGGCCTTGATCGTTTGAAATCCCGGCTGTCAGGGAGCATTTCTCCCCGGCTGGCCCGATGCAAGCCACCGCGGCCGGCCGGCCGGCAAAACGTTCCCAGAGGACGGTCTCGGTCTCCCTGGTGTCCAGCCCCCATAAATCACCGGCGTCGCGTAGTTCCGCATGCCCGTGTTCCACATGCAGATACACCGGCGTTGGACTGATCCCGGTAAAGAAAATTCCGTCGTAGCCGCATTGTTTGATGGCCGGGGCCAGCGTGCCGCCGCAGTTGGCGTCCCCCCAGGTGCCGGTCAGCGGCGATTTGGCCGCCACCATCCAGCGCCCGGTCATGACGCTGCCGGTGCCGGTCAGCAATCCGGAGACAAATCCCAGGATATTGTCCGGGCCAAGCGCCGCGGCACCCGGCGGGATCCGTTGATACAGCAGGTAGGCTGCCAGCCCAAGCCCGGACAGCACCTTTTCGTACACGGCTTCAGGAATGACTTCTTCTTCGATTTTTCCGGTGGTCAGATCCACCCACAGCACCTTGCCCATCACAGCGTTCATGGGAGATTTTCCTGTTTATTCAAATGCTTCCCGGGCCAGCCGCAGGGCATCTTCCAGCCCCAGTTCGGTCGGGTTCATCATGGCCGAGCCATCGTTGATGGCCAGCCGGGCAATCTGTTCCAGCTGGTCTGCCGAGACCCCGGCTTCCTTGAGGGTGCGCGGCAGACCGCTGATCTCATACAGATCCTGTTTCAACTGGTGCACCGCAGTGATGGTCTGCCGGGCGCGCTCTCCGGCGGGGGTGGCGGCATACAGATCCGCCCCGGCCAGGCTCAGCAGCAGTTCGGCAATCTCCGCGGCGCGCTTTTCCAGATTGAAGGCCAATCCAAAGGGCAGGAAGATGTTCATGGCAATGCCGTGCGGCACATGGGCCACCGCACCGGTGGCATGTCCCATCGAGTGGACACAGCCCACCATCGAGTTGGAAAAGGCCGCCCCGGCCAGCAAACTGGCATTGGCCAGTGCCAGGCGTCCATTTTTATCCTGGGGATTGGCGGTGACGGCGCGTAAATTGCTGCCGATCAACCGGATGGCCTGGCTGGCAAAGGCATCGCTGATCGGATTCTTCTGGATGCTCAGGCAGGCCTCCATGGCGTGGGTCAGGGCGTCCATCCCGGTCGCCGCGGTCAGCTTGGGCGGCAGGGTCAACGTCATCCGGGTATCCAGGAAGGCGGCGCGGGGGATCAGATTTTCCGAGACAAAGAGCATTTTCACCCCCGTGTCCGGATCGGCGATGACCGCCGAATTGGTGGCCTCCGAGCCCGTGCCGGAGGTGGTGGGGGCGACAAACATCGGGCGCAGCGGCCCCGGCAGCACTTCCGCACCGCGGTAGTCGCGCACATCCCCACCGCCCTGCGAGACCAGGATATTGATGCCCTTGGCGGTGTCGATGACCGAGCCCCCGCCAACGGCGATCAGGCAGTCACAGCCCTTGGCGCGGTAGAGTCCGGCCAATTCGTTGACCACCAGGGTCGAGGACTCGGGGGGCACCTGGTCGTAGAGGGCGCCGATGGTAATCCCGGACTCGGCAAAGGCGTCCTGGACAACGGTAATCAGTCCCGCCCGGGCCACACCCGGATCGGTGATGATCAAAGGCCGGCTGACATTGGCCAGGCGCAGTTCAACCGGCAGGTTGTTCAGCGCCGTGTGGCCGGAGATGATTTTCACGGGGAAGGAAAATTCGTAATAGGGGGGCAGAATCATGGGGAACCTCCGGGGTTAGATGCCAAAGGGAATGCCAAGCAGATAGGTCTTCAAGCGCAGGCCCTGCTTGCGCCAGAAGGGGATGGCGGGCAGCCGCTTGACCAGGTGTTTGGAGATGATGGCTGGGAACAGATAGCACTCGGTGATGCCCAGCGAGCGGACCACCGAAACGGTGTTGGACAGATCCCCGCGGGCGCACATGCAGTGCTGCGCATAGGCGACATCAATGCCCATCTGGGCGGTGAACATCTTGAAGGCGGCCTCAACCGTTTTGAAATAAATCACCACATCGGCCTGAGCCTCGTCAAAATGCATCCCCATGAAGCGGACCGTCCCGTCAGGCTGCTTCTGCAGGGCCACGGAGCTCCCGTCCGGCTGCAGCTTCATCATCAGGGTCAGGCCCTCGGGCCAGGTGGCGACCTCGTGGCGGATCAGCGGTTCGCTGCGCGACAGCGATTGAAAGGCCCGCCCGACCACGAACATCGCCGCCGCAATGATCGCCTTTTGAACCGGCTTGCGCCGGGGGGGCAGATCGGGATAGGCTTCGGCAGAAATCATGAGACCTCCTTGCAGTGGGCTGCCAGATAGGCAGCAATGGAATTCAGGGGGATGTCCGCCACGCCCAGGACAGACTGGATCACAAAGCCATCCAGGGCGGCCAGAATGATCTGGGCCACCAGCTCCCGGTCTCCGGCCGGAATTTCGACCTGTGCCAGACCCTGCTGCAGCATCGCGCGCCATTCCTGATACTTTTGCTGGAAGCGCTCGCGCACCCCCCCATTGCTGGTGAGGGCCTGCTCGATCAGGTAGTGGTGCAGCCGGCCGCGCAGATCATCCTGCACGATGGTCTGGAACACCACGCCCAGGATTTCGGCCGGGGTCTGACTTTGGTGGGCCTGGCCCACCCAGTCGAGCAGCCGGGCGGTGATGCGGTCAAAGTGCCGGTCGGTGATGTCGAAGATCAGTTCGCTTTTGGTGGCGTAGTAGTAGAACAGGGTCCCGGTGCTGATGCCGGCGCGCCCGGCAATGGCGCGCAGACTGGTCTGCTCGACACCCTGTTCAATGAACAAGGCGCTGGCAGCCGTCAGGATTTGTTCCCGGTTGGAGATGCCGTGGGTGGCGCTGCGTTTTGCGGCCATGCAGATGTCCTGGTGGGGTGGGGGATGAACTGGTGGGGAGGGGGATGAACTGGTGGGGTGGGGGATGAACTGGTGGGATGATGTCGGTCGGTTGACCGACTGAAATCAGTATACCGCTTTTGGCCGGCCGTTGTCAAGACACCTTATCGACACCTTTTGAGGTTCAGATAAACCATCCAGGACGATCCGGCGGGTTTGGGCGGTCAGAAAGTTGCGCCTCAACTCCGGGCGCTGAATTCCTGATCCCGGATCAGGGGGGAAACGCCAATTTTTCCGGCTGTCTGATAAAGGATTTTCCATGTATACTTGTGGACATCCCTGCCCCCCAAAAAATAAATCTGTT
>DAOQTN010000073.1:0-9384 GCA_035340555.1 Anaerolineaceae bacterium
GAGATGATGCGCTAAATGCGGTCTCGTTCCGTGCCGTGGAGACGGTTTTGGTCACCCGGTTCATGCGCCGCCTCCCGGTTGCCCGTAGTGCAACCGCCGGGCTGGAACTGCAACCGGAACTTTGGTTGCCGAGAGGTAAGGTGATGGCTGCTCTCGCACCACCATCGACAGTCCATCAGCCAGGTTAAGACCCGTGTCATAGTTGTCTATAAAACGGGTAACTATTGGCTCTGAAACCCTACTCGGCCACTTCTTCCTGAGCAGCCTTTCCTGACAAGCGGTCCTGAAAAGCCGTCCTGACAATCCACCTGTTAGGAAAACTTTTAAAGTTTCGCTGACACGTCCTGACAATCCACCCTGACAAGCCGTCCTGAAAACTCACCCCGAAAACAATCCAGTGCAGTCGGACCCTGACTGCACCGGATTTAAGTTATTCATGTACTTTCAGTAAGCCCGTCCTTTCTGCAGTGACTCTGTTGCGTCATGCAAATTGATCTTACGGCACGAAGCTGTGATCATCCCAAGAAATTGCTGAAAATATCCTGATAAACTGATCCTCTAGCGGGCTGCCCGGAGGTTAGAGTTTTCCGGGCCGCGTAAAAATGAAGCCGGATTATGATATGATAAATTATTCCCTGATCTCAGCCAAAAATTTCACATGGATACTTCCCTCGTCCCGCATCTGCTGCTCGCACGCAAACTGGCGGATTGTTTTGCCAGTCTCTCCCAGGTTGCAGCGATTGGCCTGGGCGGCTCTCAAACCGGCGGCGTGCCGGATGCCGCCTCAGATATTGACCTCTATGTCTTTACCCGGGGCGAGGCCATCCCCCTTACCGTCCGGCAGGCCGTTCTGGAGCAGACCGGTGGAGCCTCCCGGGCCGACCTGGGTCTTGACTATTGGGGACCGGGCGACGAATGGTATGACCGTGCCACCGGGATCGAGGTGGATCTGGTCTATTTTGATGCCGATTGGATGCAGCAGCAAATCAACCGGGTCCTGATGGACCATCAACCCAGTCTGGGCTACACCACCTGTTTCTGGCAGACCTGTCGCCAGATCCAGATCTTTCATGATCCCCACGGCTGGCTTGGAGCGCTCCAGGCTTTTGCCCGGCAGGATTATCCGGAAGCGCTGCGGCGGAACATTATCAACCTGAACCAACCCGTCTTGCGCCAGATCATTCCCTCCTATCATCACCAGATTGCCAAGGCCGTGCAGCGAGGGGACTGGGTCAGTATCAACCACCGCCTGGCGGCACTCCTGGCCAGCTATTTTGATATCATCTTTGCGGTTAATCGGGTCCCGCATCCGGGTGAAAAACGGCTGATTGCCCATGCGACTGCCACCTGCCGCCGTCTGCCAGTTGACATGGCGGCGGATATTGAGGTGGTTCTGGCCGCCGCCGCGCATCCTGATCCGGACTTCCTGGCACACCTGGACCGGCTTCTGGACCGGTTGGATGACCTTGTGATTGCGGAGACATCAACCAATAATGGTTGAACTTGGTCCCCCCATCGCCTCCGGCCGGACTGCAGACATTTATGCCTGGCAGGATAACCAGGTGCTGAAGCTGTTCCATGACTGGTTCCCACGGGAAAGTATTATGTATGAAGCGACGATTGCCCGTTCAATTGCCGCCACCGGACTGCCGGTGCCGGCCGTCGGTGAGGTCCTTTCGGTTAATGGCCGTAATGGTCTGGTGTACGAACGGCTGGACGGCTCTACAATATTCACCGCCCTCACTCGCCGCCCTTGGAACGTGATCCATTATGGTCGGCGTCTGGCCGAACTTCAGGTGGACATGCATGCTCGCTCCGTTCCAACTGGATTGCCTGGCCAACGGCAAAAAATCAGCCATAAAATCAACCAGGCCGCTGGACTTTCGCCGCAATTAAAACAGCGAGCCCTGACTGCCCTGGCGCGGCTGCCGGATGGGGGAGTTCTGTGCCATGGCGACTTTCATCCCGGCAACATCCTGATCACCCCGCAGGGCGAGCGGATTATTGACTGGATTGATGCCACCAGCGGCAATCCACTGGCGGATGTCGCCCGCACCAGCATCCTGGCGTTGGGCGCTGCGGCTTCCGCACAGATGCCGGGGATTTTGCCCCGAATCTGGACCCGTTTGTTTCACCATGCCTACATCCGGCGTTATTTTCAGCTGAACCCGGGCGGTCAGGCAGAATATTTGCGTTGGCGCCCCGTGGTTGCTGCTGCCCGCCTCAGCGAGGGAATCATTGAATTGGAATCCTGGCTGATGGCCGAGGCTGCTTTGTGTGAGTATGAAAAGGAGTAGCAGAAATGAACCGACCCTCTTGCATTCGATTGGCCGCCTTGATTCTCCTGGTGCTGTTTTTTACAACTGCATGTGGTATTTCCAGGCCAACACCTCAGTCTGGTGACCCAACCGGGGTTGTGCCGCCTCCGGCAAAAACAGACACGGTGCCAGTGCTGTCAGAGACAACCGCCGCGCCGGATCCGACCGATAATGCTGCCGCAACGGGTTCTCCCGGAGTGGGTGATTCCTTGTATCCGGATTTCGGTAACGGCGGTTACGATGTTCAACATTACGATCTTGAATTGAAAGTGACCGATGTTGAAGCAGGTGATCTGGAGGCCGTGGTGATGATCAGCGCCCAATCGACCCAGGATTTAACGGCCTTCAATCTGGACTTCATTGGCTTTACCATTACGGAAGTGCTCATCAATGACAGCCCGGCAGAATTCGAGCGCTCTGGCCAGGAATTGACCATTATTCCGGGGGAGGCGATCCCGGCAGGAACGGATTTCACGGTAAAAATAGCCTATGCCGGCACACCGGAGCGGCTGGATTCCGAGGCCGCGGTGGGTCGGGTGGGGTGGATCCCATTGGACGAGGGCAGCCTGGTGCTCAGCGAGCCGGACGGTGCCGCCACCTATTATCCCGTCAACGACCACCCGTTGGACAAAGCGGCTTACACCTTCCGGGTGACGGTTCCGGTGGGTTATGAAGTGGTGGCCAATGGGGTCCTGTCGGTCGTGGGCAAAAAGGGAGATTGGATGACCTATACCTGGGAAGCCCGGGATCCCCTGGCCAGCTACCTGGCAACGGTGAACATTGGCAATTATGACTTGGAGACGGACACGTCCCCCTCCGGCGTGCCGATCCGGAATTATTACGCCACCAGCCTGGACGATGAGGCCTGGGAACCCTTTGCCCGCCAACCAGAAATGGTGGATTATTTCAGTGATGTTTTTGGGGCCTATCCCTTTGTCATCTACGGCTCGATTGTTGTTGATACCGAGGTGGGGACCGCCCTGGAGGCGCAAACGCTCTCCCTGTATGGCATTGACCAGCTTGATCTGGAGGATATTGATGCCGCCGAGCAGTTGGTTGCCCACGAACTCGCCCATCAATGGTTTGGCGACAGTGTTTCGGTTGCCGACTGGGGCGACATTTGGCTGAATGAAGGCTTCGCAACCTATGCGGAGGGCTTGTGGATCGAGCACACCCAGGGGGTGGCCGAGCGGGATGAGTGGGTGATGGATAATTATGAGTACGTCGCGGATTATCTGGGGGACGAGCCCCCGCCCGGCAGTCCCGCTCCGGACAACCTGTTCTCGGAACGGGTATATTGTCAGGGTGCCCTGACCCTGCATGCGCTGCGCCTTGAGGTTGGGGATGACGTTTTCTTTGACATCCTGCAAACCTATTTCGACCGTTTCAAGGGCGGCAATGCCCGCACCGCTGATTTTATTTCAATTGCCGAGGAGGTTGCCGGGCGGGAGTTGACTGAATTTTTCCAGGCCTGGCTCTATGCGGAGACCATTCCCGCCATTCCGGAACTGGAACTGTATTCAGATTGATGTTGCCTGGTGGCGATGCTTTAACCGCGATGCGTGAAGGGAAAGGCGTTTTATGGAGCCGGTAAGATTTGGGATGATTGGTTTGGGACGGATTGCGGCCCGTTTTGCCACCGTGCTGCAGGGAATGGCGGAGGCCCGGCTGACGGCCGTGGCTTCCCGGGATCGGTTCCGTTCCGAAGATTTTGCCAGAACCCATCACGCCACCGAGGTCTGCCGGGACTATCTGGCGGTTGTTCAAAATCCCGATGTGGATATTGTCTATATCGGATTGACGCATAACGATCATTATGAGATGGTAAAACTTTGCCTGGAAAATCATAAGGCGGTGCTGTGCGAGAAGCCGCTGGTGATTTTTCAGCACCAGGCGGCAGAGCTGGTCGACCTGGCGCGCCGGAATCAAACCCTTTTGATGGAAGCGCTGTGGACCCGCTGTCTGCCGGCCTTTCAGCAGGCCCGGGCTTGGGTGGCGGCGGGCAAAATTGGCGCCGTCCGGCTGATGACCGCTGAATTTCATCATGCGGTGGCCTATGATCCTGAGAGCCGCCTGTTCAATCCCCGGCTGGCCGGGGGCAGTCTGTTTGACCTGGGCGTTTATCCCATCAGTTTTGCCACCGGGATCCTGGGCGCAGTTCCGGTTGATGTGACCGGGGCTGCCTTACTGGCTCCCAGTGGGGTGGATGAAGCGGCGGTCATTGCCCTGCGCTTTGACCCGGGAGCGCTGGCCAGCCTGAGCTGTGGCTTCAATACCACGGCCACCGGACCAGCGTCCATCCATGGATCGGCCGGCCATATTGAAGTCGAAAATTGTTTCGGCCCGCAGCGTTGCAGTTTATATGACGGCCAGGGTGAACTGGTCGATCAATTTGCCGAACCCGTGCCGGATGGCTTTGTTTATCAGATCCGGCATTGTGCCGACCTTTACCGTCAGGGGCAGATTGAAAGCCCGTTGATTCCCTGGCGGGATACCCTGTCCAGCGCGGCCATTTTTGACACCCTGTCCACCCGGTGCGGCATCCAGCGCCTGGAAGCGTGATTCTTGAAAAATGCCTGATGCGGCCGGCCTGTGGACAGATCAGACGGACATCTAACCAGGCGATCAGCGATGAACTCATCAGGCGATCAGCGATCAGCTCATCAGGCGATCAGCGATCAGCTCATCAGGTGATCAGCGATCAGCTCATCAGGCGATCAGCGATCAGCTCATCAGGTGATCAGCGATCAGCTCTATAGGTGATCAGCTCATCAGCCCATCAGATAACCATCGACTCATTCAGGTTGTTGCCAAGGAGGTGCAAAATGTATATCCGGGACTGCATGAAACGGGGCGTCATTTCTGCCAGAGCGGAGATCACCATCCGGATGGCGGTCCAGATCTTGATCCAAAATCATATCGGTACACTGCCCCTGGTGGATTCGGGAAACCGTTTGGTGGGGGTGGTTGGCATGCCCGGCTTGCTGGCCCTGGCGATGCCGGATTTTGTGCATCTGGTTGAAGACCTTGATTTTGTGGGTGACTTCGGCGCGGTGGAAAACATGTGCCCAGATGCAGCTGTTTTGGATCAGCCAGTTCACCAAATCATGGGGGCTGTGGTTGCCGTGGCGGAAACGGCTGGTTTGCTGCGGGCGGCTTCCCTGCTGCAGGAACACAACCTTTACGATCTCCCGGTTGTGGATGAGGTGGGGCATCTGGTGGGCATTGCCTCATCGGTTGATATTGGCGTCGCCTTGATGTCCAACTGGGCCCCGACAGGGTGATTTTCTGGAGGTCGATATGCTGCCCATGATCATCTCAACCGTTATTTTTGTTGCCTGTCTGGTTTTGATCTTTTCTGAACGGTTGAACCGGACCATTGCCTCCCTGGCCGGGGCTATTTTAATGGTCGGCGCGGGTCTGGTTTTTAAATTTATGGATGAAGATCAGGCGGTTGCCAGCCTGGATGTCAACACGCTTGGCCTGCTGTTGGGGATGATGATCCTGGTGTCAATTTTGGAGCCAACCGGCTTTTTTCAATATCTTGCTGTCCGGGTCACAAAACTCTCGCGCGGCCGGCCGGTTAGACTGCTGATTTTACTGGGGGGAATTACAACCGTAGTATCGATGGTCCTGGACAATGTCACCACGGTGGTCCTGATCGCGCCAGTGACGATCCTGATTTGTGAGATTTTGGGGGTCAATCCGCTGCCATACTTGATGGCGGAGGCCTTGTTGTCCAATACCGGCGGCGTGGCCACCCTGGTGGGTGATCCGCCCAACATCTTAATCGGTTCCGCGGCGAATTTGACCTTTCTTGATTTTCTTACGCACAGCCTCCCCATTGTTGTGCTGGCCTGGTTTGCCGCACTGGGAATTTTGTTTTATCTCTACCGCCGGGAGTTGGCCCAAAAACCCACCAATCTGGATGCGGTTGCTGATTTGAACCCGGCGGAGGCTCTGCGGGATCCCCGGACCGCCCGCCGGGCCCTGATTGTGATTGCCATCACGATTTTGTTTTTCCTACTTGAAGAGTTCCTTAACCTTCGCCCGGCTCTGGTGGCCCTGGCCGGGGCTGCCGGGGGCCTGGTCTGGACCCGGCCCCCGATCCAGGAAACCCTGAAGCGCGTTCAGTGGGATGTGCTGTTATTTTTTGCCGCCTTGTTTGTGATGATTGGCGGGATGCGCTCGGCCGGCGTTTTTGATGTTTTCATGAATCTGGCCACCCATCTGGGAACCATGCCGCCACTCTTATTGGGTTTGATCTTGTTGTGGTTTGTGGCAGTGCTCTCGGCTGTGGTTGACAATGTCCCCATTACCATCGCCCTGATTCCGGTCATCCAGAATCTCGGGGATGCCGGTTTAAACATTACACCCCTGTGGTGGGCCCTGGTGTTTGGTGCAGGCTTTGGCGGCAATGGCACCATTATTGGCTCCACTGCCAACATGATTGTCACCTCCCTGTCCGAAAGAACCCGTCACCCCATCACACCCCGGCTGTGGAGCCGGCGCGGTCTGCCGGTGATGCTGGGCACGGTGCTGGTTGCCAGTCTGTGTTACCTGGTTTTATTTGAGTTGCTAAGCCGCCCAACACCTTAGCTGATCGGGTAGGACACGGGTAGTCCAACAAGCAACAACCTTGGTAAAACAACCGTAAAACAACCATGGTAAATTGTGGGTTTGGAGCGCTATATCTGGCTGGTAAAGCCGGAACTATGGTGTGAGCTGCAACGTTGGGGTCAAATCCAGTGTTGGGGTAACAGCCAATGTCGGGGTGGCGACATAAAATTGGGGGATCCAGCCGACGCGCCCTTCCTCATCCACAACTTTGATCCAGCTGATGCTCTGATACACGACAGTTTCATGGAGGATGCTTAAGCTTTGCCCTGTCCGTACTGTGCCGATGATCGGTCCGCCGGGGGCTTGGTAGAGGAAACGGGCGGGCAGCGTGGCCAGACAGACGGATCCTTGCGCCGGGGTTGGGGTGGAGGTATTGGTGAAGGTGGGGATCGGTGTTCTGGTGGCTGTCGCGCTGGGTGTGGCTGTTAGGGCAGGGGTATGGGAGGCGGTTGGACTTGGCCCGGGTGTTTCGGTGTGGGTTGCAGTGGGGGTGGTGGATGGGGTGGGTGGGATCAGCGGATCCAATTGTTCAGCCAAAACCTGATAGATTTTCAGCTCCACCGGAGCCTCCAGATGGTTGACCAATGCTGCCTGCAATCCCACGACCTGTTCATACTGGATGGGGGCGCTGGTTCTGACTGTGATCTGGATGTTGTATCCATTGCTGCTGGGCAGGCTGTTCACCTCCACGACTTCCGCTGTTGGGAGAAGTTGTGCCATTTCGGTGTGGATGGCACTGCTAATCCGACGGTTGTTGGCTGCTTGCTGGAACAACTGGTAGCTGTAGTAACTTAACGGGATGAGCAATCCCAGGGTCAAAACCGCGGCAATCCGCATATTCTTTCTGGCTTGATGTTGCTCATATTGAAAATGCGGCCGAAAACCGCGTGCCCAGAAGACCAGGGCACCTGAGAACGAGATGGCTACCGCATTGGTGACGAATAGAAGCAGCGCCCCTCCGGCCACGTCCAGCCGTCCAAGGGCGATCCCGGCCCCGACGCTGCATAACGGTGGCATCAACGCAGTAGCAATGGCCACACCAGGCAGGGCTGCGGATAAATTCGGGTTGGTCAGGGCATAGGCTGCGGCTAATCCGCCGGCGAGCGCAATTCCC
Organism: Anaerolineaceae bacterium; assembly: GCA_035340555.1. Lineage (GTDB taxonomy): Bacteria > Chloroflexota > Anaerolineae > Anaerolineales > Anaerolineaceae > JAGOFZ01. The sequence continues at coordinate 8,053 of DAOQTN010000073.1, forward strand.
AAGTCAATAGGGCTGGGATGTGAACGGGCGAGGATTTCTGCCGGGATTTCCTGCAGGGATACAAACGGCATCAGCTCGTTGAATTTTGTCAGAGCGGCTGAGAGTAAAATTGCCAGAAGAGCTCCGCGCAGCAGAGCAACCAAGGCTTCACGCAGCAGCCGGGTGTTTCCCGAGGTTGTTGCCAGCCCAATCCCAATGATGGGTGACATCAGGGGAGCCAAAAGCATCGCCCCGATGATCACTGCCGGGGAGTTGGTAATCAACCCCAGCGTGGCAATGCTTGCGGATAAAACAACCAGGAGATAGAAATCAAATCCGGGCGACGAGTCGGTTTTAATTTCCTCGGTTACCTGCTGGCGCGCGGATTCATCAAGCTTCCCAAATGCTTGAAAAATTTTTTCAAGCGTCTTTTGAAACATGTTTTATCCCCACGGATTGCTCTCCTAATCCACCTGGTAGGGCACCTCGATGACCACGATGTGCTCCCGCTTGATCAGCAGCTTGCGCAGGGTTTCCGCGGTGCGGGCATGGAGGAAATTCGTCCAGGCACGGCGGGGCACAAAATGCGGCACCACAATGGTGATGATTTCCCGTTCCTGGGTGGCGGCCTCGATCCGGGTGATGTAGTCCAGCAGGGGTTCATAAAACAGGCGGTAGGGGGAGGCAATGGTCACCAGACGGTGGCCCTGTCCCCAGATTTCCCATTTTTCCTGTACTTTCTCGGACTCGACCGGATCGATGGAAACATGGACCGCGGTAATATCATCGGACAGGGTGCGGGCATACCGCAGCGCGTCCAGGATGCCCTGGTGCACCCCGCTGATGGGGATGATCACCCGATTGTGGGTGATCCCGACCGGCGAGCGGGGATTGTTCAGGGAAAGCTGCTCGGCAACGCGCTGATAATGACGGTGGATCAGCAGGAAGATGGTAACCAGCACCGGGATGACGATGATGACCACCCAGGCACCATCCTTGAACTTGGTCACCGCGAACACAACCATGACAATTGCGGTCAGCAGCGCCCCGAACCCGTTGATCATCATTTTGATCAGCCAGGCACGATCATACTGCAGCACGGACCGGCCGTGAGATTCCTCAACCTGATGGGGATTCATGTGGCCGGATTTCCACCACCGCCGGGCCATGCCAAACTGCGACAACGTGAATGACAGGAAGACGCCGATGGCATAGAGCGGGATCAGGCGGGTCACGCTGGCCTGGAAGATCACGATCAGAATGCTGGCCAGGACAGCCAGGGCCACAATGCCCTGTGAATAGACCAGCCGGCTGCCCCGGTAGGTCAGCTGGCGCGGCAGGTATCCATCGCTT
>DAOQTN010000074.1:0-9322 GCA_035340555.1 Anaerolineaceae bacterium
GGACTTAGCGAAAGCCCACGGCAGTGATATCATCTTCCGTTAATGGCTCCAGTCGCCAGACATAGGTGGTCTCGTAGTCATGATCCAAGGCTGCCAGCAGCGGCGTATCCTCAAGGGCAGCCGGACGAATTTCTATTTGGGGCATATCGATCTCCATTAATCCGGCGGGGGGAGAACCCGGACCGGGACGATGCAGGCGGGGAAGGCGTTGTTTTGATTATCATAAACCACCAAACGCAACAGGTAATCCCCCGGAATTAATTGGGAGGTATTCCAGACGCCAAAGTCCGGCGCCTCGGCACTGGTGGGCGCGTTGCCCGCAGCAATCGGGAGCCAGTTGTCCAGATTCGGCTGGGCATATTCATACTTAAAAAAGCCCAGATTGGGAACATTAACAATGCCCTGCAGGTTGACCGTCTCACGCACCTCCGATCCAGGTGTCGGGAAAATCCACTCAATCTGCCCTGGAAGGCAACCTTCGCCAAACACGGTCGTGGGAACAATCACTCCCATCGGGGTGGGCTGCGTTTCCACCGTCAAAGGCAGTGTGGCGGTGGGTTGAGCCATGATATCCAAGGTGGGCGTGGGCAGGGGATTGCGGGTCGCGACCTCCGGCCAGACAAACGAGACCAGGGACAGGTTGGCAAGCGCCAGCAAAACGGCCAGTATCAACACGGTCAGATTTCCATAGTATATCCGGCGGGCCTTTTCGCGCTCCAGGCCAAATATCGTATTGCGGTATTCGTGGGAAGCTTTCAGCGTTTTTTGCAGGTAAACCAGAGACACCCCGGTTAGAACGAGGTAGATCCAGATCTCATACTGCTGCAAAAAGGCTAGAAATTCAACCATGATCAGAGGCTGCTCAAGACGCGGCGAATGATCGTCTCCATCTTGGGGGCAATAATCTTGCCCGCCTCCAGTACTTCAGCATGGGTGGTGATGGTACTGCCATCGAGATTGGCCTTGTTGCTGATACCGGAAATCCCCAGAACCTGCATGCCACCATGCCGGGCGATGGTCACTTCCGGGACCGTGGACATCCCCACGGCATCCGCACCAATGGCCCGCAGGAAGCGCAAATCGGCCGGGGTTTCAAACGAGGGACCGCTGAGACCAATGTAAACACCGGTATGCACCTCAATTCCAGCAGCTGCGGCCGAGGTTTTAGCTAATTCCAGCAGGTCCGGATCATATGCCCGGCTCATATCCGGGAAACGGGGGCCAAAGGTATCCAGATTGGGCCCGCGCAACGGATTCATGCCGGTCATGCCCATCAGCCCGATATGGTCGGAAATCAACATCACATCACCGGGGAGATAATCGGGATGAATGGCCCCGGCGGCATTGGTCACCACCAGGGTCTTGACGCCCAAACGCTGCATGACCCGCACCGGCAGGGTGACTTGCTGCATGGAGTAACCTTCATAGTAATGGATCCGCCCCTGCATCATGAAAACGGTCTTTCCCTCCAGCTGCCCCACCAGCACCCGGCCGGAGTGACCGGCAATGGTTGATACCGGCCAGTAGGTAATGTCGCTAAACGGAATACTATCCGGGGACTCCACAGCATCAGCCAGGCCACCCAAACCAGATCCAAGGATAATGCCAACTGTGGGTTGGCGCTGGGTCCGCCGGGTAATGGCGGCCACAGACTCATCAATTTCTTCCAAAGTAAACCATTCGCGCATGGGATTTCTCCAGATTAATGGGATATTAAGATTATACCAAATTCGCCCGAAAAGCCGCGATGGTCCGATCCACGGATTCGTCGTCAATCCAGTAATGGGTCACCAGGCGGAAGCGACGGGGCGCCACCAAGCCAATGAGAATATCCTGGGCGGCCAATCTGGCAACAAATTCAGCTCCCGACAAAGTCACGCCATCGGCCAGGGATGGAAAAACCATATTGGTTTGCGGCAGACCCAATTCAAAACAGATCCCCGGCAGTGCAGCCAGGCCAGCTGCCAGACGCCGGGCCCGTTCATGGTCTTCAATCAGACGAGTGGTCATCTGCTCCAAGGCAATCAAACCGGCAGCGGCCAGCACCCCCACCTGGCGCATCCCGCCCCCCAACATCTTGCGGACACGACGGGCTTGCTGAATAAAGGCCGCCGTGCCGCACAAAACCGAGCCCACCGGGGCGCAAAGGCCTTTACTGAGGCAGTAGGTGACCGAGTCCGCCAGCCGGGTCAAATCATCCACCGGAACATTGAGGGCGGCGGCGGCATTGAAAATTCGCGCTCCGTCCAGATGGAGCTTCAGGCCATGGCCATGGGCCAGGTCAGCCGCCTGGCGGGTATATTCGGGGGACAGCACCACACCCCCGCAACGGTTGTGGGTGTTTTCCAATATCAGAAGGCGGGAGACGGGATGATGGATATCGTCCGGGCGGATCGCGGCTTTGACATCGTCAAGCTTTAATGTTCCATCCGGTTGATTGGGCAGGGTATGGGGGAAAATGCCGCCCAGGGCCGCAATCCCCCCCCCTTCAAACAAAAAAGTATGACCCAAATGCCCCATGATGACTTCGTCACCCCGCTGGCAGTGTACCAGGGCAGCCAGCAGGTTTCCCATTGTACCGGAGGGGACAAAAAGTCCGGCTTCATGTCCCAACCGGGCTGCAGATAACTCCTCCAACCGCTTGACGGTTGGATCTTCACCGTAAACGTCATCTCCAACCGCAGCGCCAGCCATGGCCGCGCGCATTTCCGGCGTGGGAACCGTAACCGTATCCGAACGCAAGTCGATTAGTTTCATGGTGACCTCTGGGGGAATTTTGGGGATTGGTAATGGCTGCCTCGCAGCTCATCCAAAACAGACTGAAGTTCGGGTGGCAGCGGAGCTTCAAAAGTGACCGGCCTGGTCTCGCCGGGCAGACAGATGGTCAGCCGGGCGGCATGGAGGAAGTGCCGGTTGATTTTTAAACTGGGATGTTTGCGACCGTAAATGACATCTCCCACAATGGGACATTCCAGAAACGCCAGGTGAAGCCGGATTTGGTGAGTGCGGCCGGTTAAGAGGTGGGCCTCTACAAGCGTCCAAGCGGGAAAGGATTCCAAGACCCGGTATTCTGTCACCGCTTCACGGCCTTTCTGGGGGGGCGTGATGGCCATCTTCTTGCGATGGGCCGGGTCACGGCCAATAGGGGCTTCAATCCGTCCAGTGGGGGTTGGGGGAGCCCCATCGACCAGTGCCAGGTAGAATTTCTGCACGGTTCGCTGACGGAATTGATCTTGCAGCCAACGGTGGGCGCGATCGTTTTTGGCCATGAGAATCAGCCCGGAGGTATCCTTGTCCAGACGATGCACAACCCCGGGGCGCAATTCCCCGCCGATACCCTCAAGATCCGGGACGTGGGCCAGGGCGGCATGCACCAGGGTGCCGGTGGCATGTCCGGCCGCCGGATGAACCACCATTCCTGCCGGTTTATTGATCACCAGCAGGTCGGCATTTTCAAAAACCACCGCCAGAGGTATCGCCTCCGGCTGCAATCCCACGGCAGTCGGAGCCGGAAGAGTCAGCGTGATCTGCTGACCGGGAACCAGGATCAGACTGGCCTTAAGCGCCGGATGTCCATCCACGCTGACCTGGCCATCCCGGATCAGGCTCTGCAGGCGGGCGCGGGACAGTTCGGGACAGCACCCCACCAAAAATTTATCCAGCCGCTGCGCTTCTCCTGTGGCAACCTGAAAGGAACAGATCTGAGCACTCATGGCCGCTCCTCATCCGCCCCCGCGTCTCCAGTATCCAACTGCGATGGATTAATCATTAAAGCCGCCGCCGCTTTTTGAGATTGACGATCCCGGCGTTCCTGAAGCCAGACTGCCAGCAGCAGCACCCCCACCCCGACAGTGATCGAGGCATCGGCCACATTAAAAACCGCAAAATTACCCATGGAAACAAAATCGGTCACCTTCCCCTGCTGCGTCAACCGGTCGATCAAATTGCCCAAGGCACCTGCCATCTGCATGGCCAGGGCCAAGCGCGTCAGCCGGTCCGATCGGGGAATGCGGGGGAAATAAATCGCAATGACAATCACCACAACTGCAGCAAGGGCGGCAAAAGCCATCCCCATTCCCTGAAACATTCCAAAAGCCACACCGGTGTTGTACCAATGAACGAAGCGAAAATAAGGCGCCAGCCAGGCCCAAGGCATCCAGATTTCCCCCACCGCCAGGTTTGCCCGGACAATGGCCTTGGTTGCCTGGTCCAAGCCAACAATGATTGCCACAACAATAAAAAGCCAGAGATAGTCGCGCCAGCGCTGTTTCAAACAATCCTCCAATCACCAATAACTGTCTGCTAATTTTACCGCATTTGAACCGAATATGAGCAGCAACCCCTCATGCTCACCACGGCGGGCCAGCACTGAATTGACCGGCTGGAGTTGCATCGATTTTTAAAAAGAGCTCCCCTGGCAGCCCCGGATCCGGTGAAAGAAACCCAACGCCTTAAAACGCCCCCGGACAGCCGGGGGCGTTTATCAGACAATAATCAGCCAACCATCTGTTGTTTGATTCAGGCTTTCTGCAGACCAATCATGAGGTCTTCACCATCAAAAGAGTCCGTTGCTGTCGGAGAATTTTGTGGCGGTTGGGTTGGCAACAGTTCCAGACTCAAAGTTTCCGCCATGATGGTGGCGGCGAAGTCCTGCACGGCCGCGGTCAACCCCGGCGTGGCTTGATAATAGACCCGGATTCGGTCTGAAATATCAAACTCGGCTGTTTTACGCAGATCCTGCACCCGGCGGATGAATTCCCGGGCAAGGCCTTCGCGGATGAGTTCCGGGGTCAGCTCGGTAACCAAAGCAGCCAGATAGGCGCCTTCCGAGGCCACAGCAAAACCTTCCCGGGCCTGGGCACGGACCTCAATTTCTTCCGGCAGGATGTCCCAAGCCTCGGTACCCACGAACACCGCCAAGGGTTGTCCAGCCAGCAGTGTCCGGGCGGCAGTTTCAGCTTCCATTTCCAAAATGGCCTGCCGGATCGCAGGGAAGCGGCTGCCGTATTTCTGTCCCAACTGCTTGGGCAGCGGATTCAGGGCATAGGCTACGGCTTCGCCCGTCGCGTCCAGCGTGCGCACCCGCTTGACATTCAGCTCATCCGCCAACAACTCGGCGTAGCGCAGTGCCACTCCGGCTTCTTCAGCATTCGCCACGGAAAAGGCCACTTCCGCCAAAGGTTGGCGAACTTTACGATTGGCCTTGTTGCGAGCGGCGTGCCCCAATGAAGCCAGACGCATGACCAGGGCCATTTCACGGTTCAATTTCTCATCAACAACCGCCGGATCAAAAGCTGGCCAAGGGGCCAGATGGACGGATAACGGCGCCGATTCGTCCATGGAGCGCACAAGGTTTTGGTGCAACTCTTCAGCCAGGAAAGGCATGGTGGGGGCCAGCAACCGGCTGAGGGTGGTCAGGGCTTCATAGAGCGTCGAATAGGCAGCCTGCTTGTCCGCATCCGCCTCACTCTTCCAGAAGCGGCGGCGTGAGCGGCGCAGCCACCAGTTGGAAAGCTGATCCACAAAGGTTGTGATGGGCCGGGTGGCGCCCAAGACATCATAATTTTCAAGGGAATCCGTGACGTCACGGACCAGGGTGTGCAGGGCGGAACGCACCCAGCGATCCAGAGGACTGTATTCAGGTTGGACTGCCGGGTCTGGCCGCCAGCCATCCAGGTTGGCATAGGTGACAAAGAAGGAATAGGTATTCCAAAGCGTCAGGGTGAAGGTTCGAACGACCTCACCCACCAGATCCATGGAAAACCGGCGTTCCTGGCCAGAGGGCGAAGCAGTATAGAGATACCAGCGGGTGGCATCCGCGCCGTATTCATTCAGCACATCCCAAGGATTAACCACATTGCCCTTATGTTTGGACATTTTACGGCCTTCGGCGTCAAGGATCAGGCCCAGGCAGATGACATTCTTGAACGCCACACTATCAAACAAGAGGGACGAGATGGCGTGCAGGGTATAGAACCAGCCCCGGGTTTGATCCACGGCTTCACAGATAAAGTCGGCCGGGAACTGCTGTTTGAAGGCCTCAAGATTTTCAAAGGGGTAGTGCCATTGGGCCACCGGCATGGCGCCTGAATCGAACCAGACATCGATCAATTCAGGGACGCGCTGCATGGTGCCGCCACACTCCGCACAGCGCCAGTGAATCTCATCCACATGCGGGCGGTGCAGGTCCAGGTTGCCGAGATCGCGGCCGGTTTTCTGCGACAGCTCGGCCACAGAACCAATGCATTCCTGGTGATGGCAGTCACCGCATTCCCAGACCGGCAGTGGTGTGCCCCAGTAGCGCTCACGCCCCAGCGCCCAATCCACGTTATTTGACAACCAGTTCCCAAAGCGACCCGCTTTGATGTGCCCGGGATACCAGTTGATATCTTCATTGAGCGCGACCAGGCGGTCTTTGAACTGGCTGGTACGGATGTACCAGGTGGGTCGGGCATAGTAAAGCAGGGGGGTATCACAGCGCCAGCAGAAGGGATAGGTGTGGGTGTAGGTGCCCGATTTGAAAAGCAGCCCCCGGCGGTTCAGGTCTTCAGTGATGGCCGGATCGGCCTCCTTCACAAAAACCCCCGCCCAAGGACGCACTGCCGGAATAAAGGTGCCATCCTCTGCAACCGTCATTAATACCGGCAGGTCATACTCGTTGGCAACGTTCATATCATCAGCCCCAAAAGCTGGGGCAATGTGGACCAAACCGGTGCCATCATCAGTGGTGACATAATCGGCCAGGACAACAAAATGCGCCGGTTTATCAGGCGGCAGGAAAGTAAACAACGGCCGGTAGGCCTTCCCCTTGAGATGCTTTCCCTTAAATCTTTCAACGATACGCAGTTTTTCGGGTTCTTCAAAGACCTTGGTCAGCAACGCCTCCGCCAGGATCAACTTCTCGCTGCCCCCTTCCGGCAGTTCGCGCTCCACCATGACATAGGTTACATCCGGGTGAGCAGCCACCGCCACGTTGGCGGGTAATGTCCAGGGAGTCGTCGTCCAAACCAAAAGCGAGACCCCGCTCTGATCGGCCAGCGGCAGGCGGACATAGACCGAAGGGTCGGTTGCATCGGCATAACCCTGGGCAACTTCATGATCAGACAATGGGGTCCCGCAGCGCGGACAGTAGGCAACCACCTTGAAACCCTGGTAAAGCAGATCCTGCTCCCAAAAATTCTTCAGTATCCACCAGACCGATTCGATATAGGAATCGTGGAAGGTCACATAGGCCGACTGCATATCCACCCAGTAACCCATCCGGTCGGTCATGCGTTCCCATTCCTGGATATAGGTGAAGGCGGACTCGCGGCAGAGGGCATTGAACTTGCCAATGCCGTAAGCCTCAATCTGTTGTTTGTTGGTAAAGCCGAGTTTTTTCTCAACTTCCAGCTCAACAGGCAGGCCGTGGGTATCCCACCCGCCGCGTCGGCTGACATGGTAGCCGCACATGGTCTTATAGCGTGGAAAAATGTCTTTAAAGGCGCGCGCCAAGACATGATGAATGCCCGGGCGGCCGTTGGCGGTGGGCGGGCCTTCAAAGAAGACATACTCGGGGCCGCCTTCACGCTGGGTCATGGTCTCCTGGAAGACATTATGCTGCTTCCAAAAGCGCAGCATGGCTTCTTCCATCAGAGTGATATTCAAGCGGGGTGAAACAGGTTTAAACATAAGGCCTCCTTGACGAATTAAAAAGCCCTCGCATCCCACAGGGACGAGAGGGCTTTCTCGCGGTACCACCCTGCTTCTCACCTCGCAGTGAGCGCTCGGTCAGATACGTCCTTTGGCGGATGATATCTGCGCCCGGGATAACGGCTGGCGGGACCGGCGCACCTACTGGTGAAAGCTCACGTTCAGTTTGCAGCTCCGGAAGGATTTTCAATCCGTTGGACTGGCCCGGCTTCCACCATATTCCGGGTTCGCTGGCAGCACAAATGGATTTACTCGTTTCCATCAACGCTATTGATGTTCGAATTATGCCACAGATTTTATTGGAATGCAATGAGGCAAAAAAATTGACATCATTGTCAAGGCAACGATGTCAAGCGAAACAAAAAAACCTGGTTGTCTCCGCCCCTTTAGGGATTGGGATCAAAAGCACATCGGAATCCCCGGTCATTGACGGTTCCCAAAGGGATACCGTTGTGTCGGTATGTCGTCCGGACAATATTGGCGGCATAGTACCAGGCCCCACCGCGTGCCACCCGGCCATCACCGGAGGTTGGACCAGGGGGATTGTACCAGTCAACCCGGGTGTAATAGTAACTTTCCTCATACCAGTCAGCAGTCCATTCCCAGACATTACCAGCCATATCCATTGCACCATAAGGACTTGCCCCCGCTGGGTAGCTGCCTACTTGAACGGTATCCCCATTGTTGTCATTATAGTTCAACAGGCTGTGGGTCGGTGCCTGGTTTCCCCAAGGGTAAAGTCTCCCATCTGTACCCCGGGCAGCTTTCTCCCACTGCGCTTCGCTCGGTAAGCGCCTTTTAGCCCATGTACAATAATCGTTGGCGTCCTGCCAGGTAACACTGACCACTGGGTAGGCTGCATATTTATCGTTTCCATAGTAGAAGATGTGTGTACTGGAGGAACCATTGTATTTTGGCGGCTGACAGGCTTCATCCGCCACACATTCAGCATACTGGGCATTGGTAACCTCGGTCTGATCAATCCAGTAAGCATCCAGGTAAACCGTGTGTTGTGGCTTCTCATCGTCATTGGCTCTTTTATCTGCATCTGTGGAACCCATCAGAAATTCGCCTGCCGGTACGCAGACCAAGGCGGCATAATCGATCGATGAAACCCATATCTGACCGATTTCAAGACATTTTGGAGGGGACAATCGGCGACCAAATAATACCGTAGCATTCAGTGTAAGAAAGACCATCAACCCCAATGCAATGATGGCGATCAGTCCAATTGCCCAGCCTGGAAACTTGCGCCGGTGTGGGATATGAGGTGGGTGTCCTCGGGTACCTCTATTGGGGCTGGATCCTTTTTCAGCCTCACGTCGTATCTGCCCACGATTCTCCTGTGCAGACCAAGGCCCAACAGCCATCCGCAAATCTGCTAACCCAGCCAGGGCAGCTTCCACCGCCGCGCCATTCCATGGCCGTTGACCTGGATCCTGGTCTAACATTCGCTCCAGAAAATTATCCAGAGTGACCGGAATATCCGGGCAAAGCTGACTTGCCCGGATACCTGGTGGTTGGTTCTTGTACAAACACCCAGTCAGCATCTCAAACAATATCAGACCCATTGTGTAAATATCCGATGCGGGAGACAGGTAGGGTTGCCCGGATTCCTGCTCAGGACTCA
>DAOQTN010000075.1:0-9309 GCA_035340555.1 Anaerolineaceae bacterium
CTGTAAAAAGGCAAAAACTTCGGGGAAGCCCCAATCAACCTTCATGGCATCGGCCGGTCAGTCGCCGCCCCCGGTATAACGGTCCAAGTCAACCACACCAATAAAGGGGAGGTTGCGATAGTAATCATCAACATCAAGGCCATACCCAAAGACGAACTTGTTTGGAATCGAGAAACCGGTATAGCGAATGGGAACAAATACTTCGCGGCGACTGGCCTTGTCAAGTAGGGAACAGACACTGAGTGAACGGGGTTTACGGGTTGAAAGCAGTTCCAACACAGAAGCTATAGTGTGGCCACTGTCAATAATATCTTCCACAAGAATGACATGTGCATTCTGAATATCAGTTTTAAGATCCAGGGTGATGCGCACCGAGCCGGTGGATTGAAAATGCCCAACGCCATAAGAGGATACCGCCATAAATTCAATCATATGCGGAACATTAATATGTCGCATCAGATCCGTCAGGAAAACCACGCCCCCGCGGAGAATACACAGCAGCAGCAACGGCTCGCCAGCGGGAAAGTCCCGGCTGATTTCCGCCCCCAGTTCAGCCACACGCGCCTGGAGTTGATCTTCAGGGATTAGAATTTCACTCAAAAATTCACGATAATCACGCATTCCGTAATTCTCCTCAATTCCGCGGGACTTCGTGATGTTGGCGACAGCGCGCCTCATACATTTCGGAAGCACCCACAATAATCACGGGGTCGTCGTAACGCGCAGGTTTTCCATTGACAAGCCGCTGGGTTCGACTGGCGGATTCACCGCAAACCATGCAGATGGCCTGAAGCTTGTCCACCCGTTCAGCCAGGGCCATCAACGCAGGCATGCAGCCAAACGGTTCACCGCGAAAATCCATATCGAGTCCGGCAGCAATCACCCGAACACCATTTCCGGCAAGGGTCTGCACAACGCTCAGAATTTCCTCGCCCAAAAATTGAGCTTCATCCACGCCAACCACCGTGGTATCCGGGTCCAACCGCGACAGGATCTCAGCAGCCGTTTTGACAGGGATGGCATCGAATTGGGCGCCAGCATGAGAGGCAACTTTTTCAACTGCATAACGCGCATCAATTGCAGGTTTAAAGACCTGCACTTTTTGGCGGGCAATCGTTGCCCGCCGCAGTCGACGGATCAGCTCATCCGTTTTTCCGCAGAACATGGAACCGGTAATGACTTCAATCGATCCAGCATGGTGCTTCATTCAGCATCGCTCCTGTAGAAGATTAATGGGATTGTACCCCATCTCCAGTGGTTTTGGGGATGGGAAAGCCTGCTTCGTAGCCAGACCATTAAAAAAATCCCTGCGCCTGTAACAGCGCAGGGATCAATCAGGTGCAGCCGGAAAGATTAAACCGAGGTATCTTCAGCCGCGGCAGGAACTTCGTATCCCAGTTGGCGCAGCTTTTTCTTGAGGTCAATCAGCGATTTGCGGCCAAAACCTTCAACTTCCAGAAGCGTTTCGGAACCACCTTGAAGCTTTTCCAAAACCTGGCCAACCGTGGTGAGGCCGGCTTTGGTGAGGGCATCAGTGGGCCGATTGCCAAGTTCGAGTTCGGTAATCGGGCGGGCAAGAGACGTACGGGCCTCATCGCGGGTGCGCTGCTGGTCAACGAATGATTGGCGGGCCTGCAGTTTGCGGTAGAAGCGGTCAACCTGACCCTCAATGTCCACCAAACGCTGCTGTTGGCCGGTAAAGAATGGATGGCAAGCCGAGCAAACTTCGGTGCGAATTTCTTTGCGGGTGGAACCGGTGGTCCAGGTATTGCCACAAGCGCAGGTCACCTTGGCTTCCGGATAATAATTGGGGTGAATGCCCTTCTTCATGAGATGAACACCTTTCTTTAGGATCTCTCAGCTTCCGTTCGACCCGTTACAGGCAGACGGTGCTGGAGCAAAATGACTTACTCGGCCGGTTGCTCAACAAATTCGACCGGCATGACACTGACCTGCTTGCGGCCAGTGGGCAGCGTGATGTAAACCACAACGCCTTCTGCAGTCGCGAAGAGGGTATCGTCCTTGCCAAGACCGACATTCAAGCCGGGCTTGATGCGCGTGCCGCGCTGACGAACAAGAATATTACCAGAGAGCACATACTGGCCAGCGTAGCGTTTTACGCCAAGCCGTTGCGCATTACTGTCGCGTCCATTGCGGACTGAACCGCCACCTTTTTTATGTGCCATCGTTACTACTCCATCTCAATTGAGTGAATAACCAGACGGGTGTACTGCTGGCGATGCCCGGTCTTGGTGCGAATACGCTTCTTGGGGCTGTACTTGAAGGTAAAGACTTTCGGTCCCTTCACATGAGCAGCCACCGTTGCCTGGACGCGAGCGCCTTTAACCGCGGGCGTGCCAACAGCAACCTGATCCCCATCCACAACCAGGAGGACCGACAGATCCACCTGCTGGCCGGCTTCCACCGGCAGGAGGTCCACGTCAATCGTGGCTCCTTCGACGGCACGGTACTGCTTGCCGCCATTTTCAACAATAGCATATTTCATTTTTTCTCTCCAAGCTTCGCTTCACCACAGTCCCTGCGGACCATCCGCCGAGCTGCGGGGAAGATGGGAATACATACAACCGCCCGGCCATTTCAACCGGGACAGCGCAAGCGGGTATTATACACATACGAAGGGAGTCTGTCAAGCACAGTCGAGCCTGTTTTATAATTTTCCTCACAGAACCGATCTGTTCAATGGGTGGCTCCATCCATAAACCATATTCCCGGGAGGTGGGACCCACCGCCCGGGGCATTATCCAGTTTGATGCAGTAGGGCCGAGCCACAAACCTACCCGACCGGTCAGTTCTCCAATCACTGTGGCCAGGCATCCCGTTTCCCATCAGTCTTGACAGGCATCTCACCATCAATCATACTTGCCAGGCATCCCGTTTCCCATCAGTCTTGGCGGTATGACCAGTATGACCGGTCCGGCGATCTACTGGATTGTCATCGCACCTTGTTTCGCGATGGAGTTCAGGTGCGCTGTTTTCGAAAATCGCCATCCCTCACGGTAACGCCCAACGCATCCAGATATTCCAGGAAAGCCAAAGCATATTTACGGCTGGTATTGAAGGCATCGCGAAATTCCGTGACGGCCAGGATTCCATGGGCGGCCAAGTGGTCATCAACCCATTGATGCATGGCCGCCACATCAACCGGGCGAAAAACAACCTCCGCAGAGACAGGCAATAGATAACTTTGGGCAACCGCAACCTGATAAAGATCTTCACCCAATTCAGTAATACACTCCTTGACGGAGGGCGGGGTATAAGGGACAGCCGCGAAACGCGCCAGCAGGGCCCGCATCTGTTCCTGTTGGCCAGAGGTCAACTGCACGCGAAATTCTGCCAGCGCCAGCAGGTTCCGGGACTCAATAATCTGACCAGAATCCAACCACTGTTTCAAGAGAGCCTGGTAGGTGCGTTGTTCAAGCTTCAGACGACTTTTAAGGGCTTCCCGGGGGCTTCCGGTGCGCAAGGGGTGGCTACGATGATAAGCTGCCAATTCGGCAAGGGCTTGATCAGTGAGCGCTTGCCAGCGAGACCGGGCAATCAGCAGTGCGGTCACGCCATCACCATCCAATTTTATTATTTCGCCGGTACACTGCAGTTGGTCAAAAGCAGCTACAGCCGTTTCCGGCGCAAGGTGAGCATTTGCCGCCGCTTGAGCCAAGGTACAAACATCCAATCTCAGGACCGAGCGCAATAACAAATCTGCCGGAGCCCCGTGCAGCAAAGTGGCAAGGCGCTCCAAAATGACAGGATCGAATCGGCGGTGACGCCCGACGGGTTGGGCATCCACAACCACTCCCCCCCCCAGTGTTTCCGAAGGAGATGGGCGGCGCAGGATATAATGATCTCCTCGCACCGTTACAATAGGTGTGCGCAGTTCCAGTTGGATCCAGCCTGTTTCACCAGGGTTCAGAACATCACAACCTAATAGGCGGGTCCTGGCAACCACCTCGGAAGCCCCGACAAAGAATTTTACCTCAGCAGAATGAGTCAACGGACCGGCAGCATCCGGCAGCAGCCGGAATTGCAAATCCAGCCGCTGGGTGGGACGGTAGTGCCCGGGAAGGGCCAGCACATCGCCACGTTGAATTTCCTCCACTTCAATACCGGTAATATTAACCGCCGTGCGGCCGCCGGGAGGGGCCGATTGCTGTTTCTGACGATGGGTCTGTAGTGTCCGGATCCGACCCCGCTTTCCGGAAGGGAGTATTTCCACCTCGTCACCCAGGTGCAAAACCCCATCAGTAAGTGTGCCCGTCACGATCGTGCCAAAACCCGGCATGGTAAAAACCCGGTCAATGGGCAAGCGCGGCCGGCCCAGATCAAGCCGCGGCAGGCGGGAACTCAGGCAATTTGCCAGAGCCTGTTTCAGTTCCACCAGGCCGGTACCGTTACGGGCTGAAACCCTGCAAATTGGGGCATCCGCCATAACGGTACCCCGGACAGCTTGATGAACATCCAGCTCAACCAGATCAAGCCATTCAGGATCAGGGGTCAGATCTATTTTGGTCAGGGCAATTACTCCCCCAGGAATTTGCAGCAAATCCAGGATGGCAAGGTGTTCCCGTGTTTGAGGCATGACACTCTCATCAGCAGCGACTACAAAAATCGCAGCATCAATTCCCCCAACACCGGCCAGCATGTTTTCAATAAAGTCCCGATGTCCGGGCACATCCACAATACCTGTTGTTCCCACCTCAGGCAAGGTGAGCCACGCAAATCCCAACTCAATGGTCATCTCCCGTTCGCGCTCCTCCTTGAGGCGATCAGGATGCGTGCCCGTCAATGCTGCAATCAAGGTGGATTTGCCATGATCCACATGCCCGGCAGTACCAATCACGTACATAGTGACAACCTAACCCCGCAATGGAATGCCACTTTGCTCCTGGTTTTCCAGCCATTCGCGCGCCAGGGCCATCAGTCCTTGCATCCGTTTGAGGGTCTGTTCACTGGATTGCACCAAGGCATCTTTCACTTCCTGTGTCGATTCCTCAATCAGGCTCAGGCGTTCCGTCAGTTTCTCAGACTGACGCCCCGCCTCGCGTTGTAATTCATCTTGGGAAAGGGTATAGTTCGTCCAACGCTTCTGATCATCTGCACGAAATCCCACCCATTCCTGACGAAAACGATCTTCACTAAGCCGCTGCATTTCTGTAATTTCATTAATTCGCCGCTCAAAGCGTTGGGTAATTTCTTCAAACCCTTCTTGGGCTCGCTTAATAGCGCGATGAGTTGCATCCAACGCCTGTAATTGTGTATCCAGATTGGTCGAGACTGCATCGATTTGTTCGAAGCGGGTCTGCCATTCCTTCCAAGTGCGCTCACGATCCACATTAAGCATATTCTGCTTTTCAATGAACGCCACCTGCGCCTGACGACGTTCGCTTTCAGTTGCCTGAAAATCCGCCAGCCGGGTTTCCACCTTGCGCAGCGTATCCACTGACACATCCAATTTACCGCGCTGTTCCTCCAAACGCTTCCGTATGGCGGCGACTTCGCCTTGCAGATCTGTGACTCGTTTGGTCTCCTGGCGCTGCCCATCTTCAATTAGCTTCTGGGCATGACGATATTCATCATCCGATCGGCGAATCTGGGTCACTTTTTGTTCCAATTCCTCAATAAGGCGGGCCAGGCGGAAGTCTTCCTCCGTGCGAGATTGCAGGCCGCGGCGCAGTTCACCAATGGACTCGATGCTTTTTCGCAGTTCGGCAAATGTCTTGTTTACCATGTCAAGATCGGCTTGACGGACACGATCCACTTCGCGGTCGTGCTCGGCACGGCTTCGCTCGGCTGTGTCCAAAGCGCGCGAGAATTCCACACGCGCCTGGGCTACAGAATTGTCAATCTGATCAAGGCGCGCCAGTGACGCAGTCAGTCGCGCCAAGTCGCCAGTCAGGTCCTTGATCTGTTGCGTCATGCCCGGAAAAGTGGCCTCCAGAGAGGTAATGCGCTCCTGCAACGTTGAAATTGTCAGTTTATCTTTGCGCCGTTCATCTTCCAGCCACTCCAAACGGGCCATAAATTGTTCAATATCCATGCCATCCTCCAGAAAAAACAAACCTCAAGGCAGGTTGGGAAATGCGAGCAGCATGGTTTGGGGCAAATCACCCAGTATGCCGCCGGGGAAAATACCAATCAGTAGAAGAATGATTATACCAGTAGAGAGCAGCAGACCTTCAGACAGATTTTCGCCGATCCGCCATCCCTGCTCCGTCCGGAGAAGCAGCACATGCAGTAAACGAAAACCGCCCAACAACAAACCAAAACCGCCCAAAAGTGTCCAAATGGCAACCGGCAGGGATTGTGCCGCTAATTCCACCAGTAAAGCCTGCCGCGCGGGAAAAGCCGCCAGCAGCGGCAGGCCACCCAGTGAGAGACATGCCAAGCCCAAAGCAGCGGCCAGCAGTGGTAGACGGTGACCCAGACCGGTTACCCCGGTGAATGTGAGTGGGATCTGACGCCCTTGCAAACAGGCCAGTGCCAGAGCCCAAACGAACAGTGAAATCAAGCGGGGAATCAATCCTGCGGCAAAGATTGTCAGCCCGATTTCGCTGCGCAGACTGATGGCCAGCAGTGCGGCGCCCAAATCAACGATGATGGCGTAGCCAAAAAGGCGGGTTAAATCTTCCTGAAAAGCCGCCCAGACACCGCCGGTAACCACCATGAAAACCCCTACCAACCGAAAAGCCGCAATGATGATCTCGGAATTTCGCAGCCAGCCGAAACCATTTAAAAAATCAAGTCCCAAGAAAAGAGCGGTGGTTGTTAATAAACTGAGAACAAAACCGGCAGCAAATGGATGAGCCTCTCCAGCCACTAACGGCACCCAGGTGTAGAATGGGAACACGGCCAGCCAAAAAGCCAGTCCCAACCCCAGTGATACACTGGCCACCAGACGCAATACCTCATTGGATGGATTAATATCCACCATCGAGGCCGCCCAACCCGCCAATAAGATACAGGGGACAGCCAGTGTCTGAAAAATCAGATACCGCGTGATGCCGCTTCCCGGCCGGCCACCTGGTGGAAGCATCAGGGGCAGGCTGGCAAGTACTGCCACCGCCACCAGCAGGGCAGCATACAGAAACGGTTCCACTGCCCGCGCGGCAACCAGCAGGACAATCATCAACAGTGACAATGGGGAAAAAGAGCGATGAACGCGGGACTGCACAATTCCCAATGCCCAAAGCGCGCCCAAGCCGTAAACTAAAATCAGCCAGTAGCGATCCGCAGCTTCCAACACCAAGCGTCGGCCAAACAAGGTCAGTGTTGTAGGAATCTCAAACGTTAGAAGGCCCATTTTGATGAAAGAACCCACCGGAAGGACAAACGCCAATACTACCAAGGCCAGGCAGATGAAGAATGTGATCAAGGCACTGTGTTTGATCTGCTTGTGGAAAAACCACAGCAGCCCGGTCAGAGCCAATGGAATGACGATCCATATCAACGGAGCATTCATCTGGATTCCTCGGTCGAATCAAGTGACAAAAAATAAGCTCCTGCCATGGACAATCCCAGGTTAAGGGCAGCCAGCAACCCGGCCACCATGATCGAATCTTCAACAACAGCATAAAGCAACTCAAAGCCCGCCAGGGCTGTCAACAGTCCCAGAATAATCCGTAAGGGTCGGGTGCTGACCCCCAATTGAAGCAGCCCCATGCCAACCAGCACCAAGCTGCAAAAATGAAAGATCTCTGTTCCCCCAATCACCTCCACCACCACGGGGGACAGGGCATAAGCCACCAGCCAAACCAGAAATGCAGCCACCGTACGAAAAATACGTGTCGCCCAGCTGACAGCATCCTCTTCCAGGCCAGCTTCAGGTTGTGAAGCCGTCAACACTGCCCCGGCCATCCAACCGACCACAAGTTTGACAGCCGACAATCCCAGCGGCCAAACCTGCTGTACGAGAAGAAAAACAGCCACATACTGCAGTGCCAGCGCCACAATACTCCACCGCCAATGATGGCTGATTAACAGCACCAATGACGCACCCAGCAGCAAAACCAATGCAATTACCGACAGCAGCGCGGTCATTAAGGCCCTCCCTGGCTTCGAATCAGTGTAATCAGCAAAGCCAAAAACACCAGAGTCCAAAGCACACCGCCATCCCCTTCAAAAATCAGGCTCAGGAAACGCACAATTTTGCCCAGTTGGTGATATAGCCATTCCAATAACCGGTAAAACCAGGTCAAACTGATGATTTTGGATAATAAATTCACAATCTGTCGGCCCAAAGCCACCAACCAGCCGGCCTGTCTGAAAGGGCGTAAAAGGTGATTGCCTACGACCAGGATCCCAATCAATCCCGTGGCTATGACAGCAGCCCACCATACCCCCAGCGTGAAAAAGTCTGGCCCCCCCCAGATCCCAATTAAGATATCTGCAATCACCAACAATACCAGGCCCAGCGGATAAACAATCCGCGCCCACGATTCAAGTTCGCGCCAGGGCTGAATGGGTGCCAGGGCATGACGAAGGTAACCCAGCCCCAAAAGCGCTTGAACCACAAGAAACAGCATGCCATTCCCAGTCATCGGATTGCCCAGCAAACCCGCCCAACCACCCGCTGCCGGGGTAAACGGCAGTCCCAGCAAGCCAAGCAATCCCAATGCCGATATAACCAACAGGCCGGCAGAGCGCGCTGACATTAAAAAGAGCAGGGATCCTGGTAAAATCATGGCAACCCCCCAAGCCAGGCTGGCTTGGGGTTGTCCCTGAGCGACACAGACAATGGCCAAAGCAGCCATGGCGACAATCCAGTAAGGCCGCCCATTAAGGGCATCTTTTGCAGCAACCCATCGGCCGGCGCCATATAAGGCGGCCAAGGCAGCAAACAGCAGCAACCAGGGCAGCCAATTATCCGGGACTGCCTTTGCGGGCAGCCGGGCCAGCAAAACCAGGCTGGAAGCAGCTGCAACCATGCGCAGCAAGGTTCCAATGCCGCGCCGCAATACCGGTTCATGAGCGTAGGGCACATTCAACGGTAGCACTCCCAGCCGCAGTCCTGCGCCAAGAACCAGCAGCAGGCTTAATTGGGGGCGGGTGCTGATGAAATCAAACGTGGCTTCCGGACCACCCTGCAGAGCCGCCAAGAGTATCAGCAGAGTGCCAACCACCCGAAACGAGAATGAAGTCACAATGGCTCGTTCCTGCCGATCCCCGGAAGTTGTACCCAGCAAGGCCAGCATTTCCACGATATCAATCGCAGTCCACATTAAAACCAAGGCCAACGGACTGACAGCAAAAACGGCCAACAACCCCAATCCAACCAGCATCAAGCCGCGATCC
>DAOQTN010000076.1:0-9285 GCA_035340555.1 Anaerolineaceae bacterium
GGTTATGGCGTTAGCCAGACAGACCATAACTCTATTAATTAGCGAGAGAACCACTAAGCTCAAAGCTGATCATCACAAGGTAAACGCGCTGGAACGCGTATTGAATCGTTCGGACGAGCAGACCGTGATTCTCATTGACGAGGCGCATATTTACCGGAACCAGCTCCTGGTTCCAGCGCGCAAAGGCCGTAAGAGCCGGGTTATTGATCGCATTAACCGGGTTGTGAATGAGAAAAATGCCAAGATCGTCATGCTGACGGCCACACCATATAGCACCAGCAACCTGAATCTCAACAGCCTCCTGGCGTTGTTGCCCCACCGCGTGGCCAGCGGCAATATGTTCGGTGATGTAAAGCCTTGGGAGGTGCGAAGCACTCAAGAATTTGTGCGTTTGCCGGTATGCACCGTCATTGGGTTACCACATGTTCTCAAAATCGCTCGCCAGCGCGGCGATGTAGATCAAGATGGCCGCGCATACATTGAATTCCATGATAAGAGGCGTTATCTTCCACGCAAGCTTTCTTTACGTGCCGCGCAGTATCAATTCACGATTGACCGGTTATTCTTGAAAGCTTGGCAAGAAGGGTGTTTTGATCAGATGAAGCTTGGCATGAGCATTGTTGCGCCTGAAAATGCCACTTCTGCGAAAGACAGCCTGTTGGCCCAAGTAGACTATATCCGCAATACTTCGTTGGACGCCTGGCTGAGCTCCCCTGTTGCTTTGAAAGCCGCAGTGCTAAAGAATTTACAAACCGAAGATCCAAAAGAGCGTAGCGGCACCTTTTGGAGTCAGCAACAGCAAATAAGGGAAACTTCTGCAAAAAGCCGGTATGCCACAGGCCCTGAGCAAAGCGCAGATGATTTATTTGCCGATCTGAAAGCCTACAAAGTAGCGCTTAAAAGATCACTCGAAGAGCGTCAAATCCATCTACAACCGCTTCTCAAGGGCTTGGATGCCAGCCTGGGAGATTACAAACAGGATGGCAAGCTTCAGGCTTTGCTAAGAATTCTCGATGAGCGCTGCCGTGGACACCGGAAAGCAATTATCTTCGCATGTTTACGGCTGACGGCCGATTATCTATTCACTGCATTGAAAGATCTTCGTCCCGACTTGCGAGTAGGGTGCACTGTTTCGGGGCAAAATCTGAAACCGATCTGGGAACGCCAGCAGCTACAGAAATCATTGGCCCCCCGCGCAAATCGTATACCAGAAGATACTGAAGATCTAGATGTTTTGATCATGACGGATGCAGATAGCATGGGCATTAACCTGCAGGATGCAGATACCGTCATTAGTTACGATTTGCCACGGGAGGCGGATAAAATCATCCAACGAGTTGGAAGAGTGTTGCGACCAACTGAGGATCCTGAAAGAGAAGTGTACTTATATGTAATGTTGCCACGGGAACAAGGTTTGTTGGATCAGGATCTGCGTAGTGTTTTGGGGCATGTGCAAGAACGTATTTCACGGATTTCTCGCCGGCATGACAATGCACAACACATCCTGAATGCCCCGGTGATGCCGAACTTGGCCAAGCAGTCAGCCAAGCAAGGCGAATCAATCCAGGATATATGGCTGGATCGAGAAGTGGATGTCGAAGCGCTGTTGGAAGAAAATGGCGACCTGGTTGGTGAGCTCACTGCTGGAGTGGATACCTCACCTGCTATCCAGCACCAGGCCATTTTAGAGGATCCACGATATAAGGAGCGCGCCCAAAAGCTACCAGATAATCTGCAGTCTGCCTGCCAGCATGATAAGCCAGAAAGCTTGATGTATGTTCTGGTTCAAGTGGGTGAACATTATTCCCCAATCGTCTATGATCTAACCCACCGCCGGATGCTTGATGTGGACGAGGCCGAGTTGCTCGACTTGATTTGCTGTGAGTCGATGGCTGAACGGGCTGTAGTGCCAGCTGATCGAGTGGAAAGCCTTGCCAACCGGATTGTCAAATTATGGTGTCAGGATGGCAACATGGATATTGAGAATGTGCGCAAGATTTGTGCGTTGCTTTTAAAAGGCAGCAACGAAAAGGATGGTTTGGAAGAATTGCTAGCGGTGTAAAGTATTACCGCTGTAGTGGGTAAACCGGGATACGCTGGCTAGGAATGTTATGCGACGGGAAATATAGGCTTTGTAGGTATCCAATCTGCTTGTTATGCGAGGGGTTTGGGGCTAAAATAGTCGTACAAGCGCACTTATGTGAGTGGTTTGAAAGAGCTAGATTTTTAATTTTTTCAGATACTTGCTTGCAGAAAGTGTATTGGCTTCCTCAGATTATGAGAGTATCTCATGACTATGAGATCCGACAAAGCGTCTGGTTCAATTGATTTGAGTTTGGAAGGGTTGACCCATGTTTTTGTATTAGCTCTAGCTATCTCAAAGCTTAAATCTCTAAATTGCCGAAGTAATAACTGTGATCAATGCTAATCGGTTCGGACTCTCTCGTGATATCCCGGAATCTGTTTGCCGCGAAGTAAGACAGCAAAGTGGGTTTGGCTGCGTTATCTGCGCTGCTGCAATTATTGAATATCATCACTTCAATCCACCCTTTAGCGAAGCGCACATACACTCACCTAAAGGGATCACTGCTCTCTGTCCTTCATGCCACACCAAGGTTCATAGTGGACGTATCTCTTCGGCTGCCCTTCTCGATGCGGTGCAACATCCGTTAGCACTTCAGATTGGTTATTCACATGACAGACTTGAGGCCAATGGCCCCCTGACTGTAATTTTAGGAGGATTGACTCTCATAGACGTTCCAATCGTACTTGAGGTCGCAGGTCGCATCTTGCTTGGGTTCAGCCGACCAGATGCGAGCGGTGCCCCAGTTGGCGTCAATGCCCTATTCTGCGACAACGCTGGTAAGCCTATCGCGGAGATCGTCGATAACCAGTGGCGAGCCTCAAGCTACAACTGGGATGTTAGTACTGTTGGAATTCGTACCGTGATTCGTGGCAGCTATCGAGATGTCTCACTCATCTTTCGTAGCGAACCACCCTCTACGATCGTTGTTGAATCTATTCATATGTTTTATAAGGATCTTCGCTTGGAAGGCCATGAAGGCTCACACTTATCCGCTTACTTACCGAATGGTCGCCTGTGGTTCCGTGCAGCCAATACTGCAGTGATAGCTGGTTGTGCCAAGGGGATTGTTCTTGGTGCAACCTAACCAACGAATCGAAATCAAGATAATATTCTTATCAATGCCTGTCTAATGGAAGCTTTTGTATACCGACGAAGTTCACTGTTCCTGATCTTCACAGTTTGCTTGACCTAAAGCGCCTTTACATCCGGAATTTCTATCAATGTAATTTCTGGGTGGGGAATGTGGAGTTCAACCTTACTGCATTTCAATCTCCAACTCGATCACTTTCAAAATCCGCCTCCGACCTTCCGGTTTTAACCGCTCCAAATTAGCCCGGAACGTCTCCCACTGCGCCTCATCCATCGATATATCCGGCAGCAGGCCTGCCGCTCGGTACAGTGCCTCAGGCGCCAATCTCAAAGCCTGCGCCAATGCCACCAATACCTTTGGATCAGGGTTGGTGCGCTTTCGACGTAGGTAGTCGCTGACCACCTGCTTACTGACCCCAGCGCGGCGCGCCAATTCGCTCTGGCTGATACCAGCCTCGGCCAGGGCCTGGTGCAGGAAATCTGCTAAATCATGTGTTTCGTCCATATCTACGGACAATTATCCCACAGGTAAACACATTCGTTAAGCGAATAGTTGTCGAAAAGAATGGAGAAAGTCGCTATTGACATTCCCCAATACTTCCGGTACGATTGAAGTGTCCTTAATTGCGGACATATTATACAATAAATGCGGTCTAGCCGGTTATATGTGGAGGCGATATGGTAATTGCAGCTTTCTTGATGGTGGTCTTGCTCCTGGCCTTGATTGGCGTCCTGGCCGTGGCGTTGATCGCGGTTTCCCAAACCAGTGCACGGCTGGCAGAAACTGCGCTGGTACAGGCGCAAACGACAGCGGTGTCGGCTGCCTCGAACCTGATCTGGCAGGTGCTGTTTGTGGTATTGTGCTTGGGGATGCTGGCCTTGTTGACCTGGGCAATCTGGCAAAGAAGGCAGAATCTGGTGCTGCAACGCCGGTTGGAACGAGCAGAGCTTGCTAGGACGGGATCATCTCGTCGCTGGGCGCCGGGACCGAATGCTGGCTGGCGACGTTTGGATGAGCAAAGTGCTCCAGCGGCAAGCCAGCTTATTCAGCCAACGCCGTGGTCATACCCATATCCACCCGTTTATCCGCCTGTATATACCATGTATCCGCCATATGCGCTGCCGCCATCGTCTGCTGAATACCCTGCAAGAGTGATCGAGCACAAACCGGTAGAAACCAATCCATTCAATTTCGACCTATGAGGATATCCACTCATGCAGCGCACTTTCATCCTTGCTCTAATTCTTGCTATTTTTGCCAGCCTGCTGCTGGTCGCTTGTTCGGGTTTGGGAGTAACCAACACTGTCACAACTTCCCATCCACTTACAGCCACCCTGTCGCCGACGCCCGATTTTACCCGGCAAACAGCGGCAGCGCAAACGCAGGCTGCACAGTCCACCGCCCAGGCGCAGGCCGCTGCCGCAACAGATATTGCTTTTCAGCAGCGTCAGGTTGAAATTGAGGGTACGGCCATGGCTGCCGAACGTACCAAGGTAGCTTTTGAGATCCTGGTAACAGCCACTGAGCAGGCCCGGGTTGCCGGTATGACCCAGGTCGCCGCACAGGCTACCGCCACACGCCAGGCGGCTGAGGCAGTGGCAACCCAGTTCGCTGGCAATGGTACTTCCACCGCCTGGGCGCTGGCGGCCGTGGGCACGCAGACCGCCCAGGCTTTTTCGTCCAATGCTACAGCTTTTGCCCAGCACACAACTGCCACAGCTGTGGCTGGGTATGAGCAATCCAGCGGCACCGCTACCGCCGTGGCATTAAATATCTTGACTGCTCAAGAAGAAGCTGCTCGTCAGCGTATTGCTGCCCAATCTCGCATCGAGCAGGCCACCGGCGAGTTGCGCGGTTGGGTGGAAGTTTTCGCCCCCTGGCTGATTGTTTTTGCTGCCGTGGCGTTACTCTTCTGGGGTTTTTGGCATGCCGGGCAGCGCCTTCTCCCGGCGCTGGGCGTGGCTCTGGGGGTGATCCGCTATGGCAAAGATGGAAAACCGCAGTTGGTCTGGCCTACCCGTGACGGCGGTGTGATCTTTGCCGATCTCAGCCGCAACCCAGGCCCGGCGATCAAGGTGGACGCCCAGGGGATGGTCAGTAATCCAATTTCATCTGATCCAGAGACTTTGCGCCAATCCGCGATGGAAAACCTGGCACGCGCGGTCATAGCAGGAGAAGATGCCCGTCAACAAGGCCAGCTTCGTCAGGCTGTCGGGCAAGTAACTAGGAGCCTGGTCACCGGTGGAACTCGTTCACAAGTAACCTCGTTGCAGCCGGAAGGTTACCGAATCCTCCCCCCAGTGCTCGACCAACTACCTCCTGGCGCGCTAGATGTCATTGAAGGAGATTGGAGGAATGCTGATGAGTGATCTATATCTACCCCAAAACAATTATGCTCTGACGGACGCTTCTCAGCATGCCATTTCCCAGGCTCTGGGTGACCGTCTGCTGCGTCTGTTGAAGGCGCACACGATCGTTCCCAACAGCACGCCCGCTTTTAACCTGATCCCGCTGCCAGATCGTTTGCTGGCTGTGCTCAATCCTATCATCGGTGATCTACCTGACACGACCTGGCAAGCGCTGCGCGTTCACATGCAGGGGCGGCGGGTGATCAAAAGCCAGTACCGCAATGGGCGCCTGTACACCTTCTTGCAGATCAGCTACTGGCCAGCGCGAGTTGCCAAAACTGACCGCTTGCTGCCAGTTCCACTGAACCTGGATGGGCAGCCTAGCCCATATCACTTTCCGGTTGGCATGACGGCCAGCGGCCCGCTGTGGCTGTCCATTTTAGAGATGGACAGTGTGCTGATCGGCGGAGCACGGCGCATGGGCAAGACTTGCATTTTGCATGCCTGGATCCAGGCGGCTCAACGTGGCGGAGTATTAGATCTCTATCTCTGGGATGGCAAGGGTGGGGTGGAGTTTGGCCGCTACCAGGGTCATCCTCACACGCACCTGGTCGCTGACTTATCTGAAGCATTGGCGCGGGTTCAGCAAGAAGTGCTACATCGGCAGACCATTTTCGGGCAGGTTGGCGTCACGAACTTGTCCGCCTACATGAAGCTGGCAAACCAGCCCGAAACACTGCGACCAATCGTTCTGTTCCTTGATGAGTTGGCAGACTTGCCCGAAGCTGAAGCAGACGCTCTGGCAAGCCTGGTGCGCCGGGCTGGGGCGTATGGCGTGCATCCGGTGGTCGGTATTCAACGCCCCGATGCTGAAGTGTTGAAGGGTCAACTACGTGCAAACCTGGCCACGCGCATTTCCCTGCCGGTTGTCAGCCCGGCCGACAGCCGTATCATTTTGCAGCGCTCGGGTGCCGACCGGTTATCCAAGATCAAGGGCCGGATGATGTTGGTTTGGGAAGGTCGCCTGATTGAGGCGCAGAGCTTTACTGTGCAGCTACCTGAGAATTGCAACCAGTCTGCGTTACCAGTGCTCACAGCCCTGGAAGCCAACCTGGTGCAGGCCGCCTTGGAGATGGATGGGTGGTTCCGCATTCGCGAGCTGACCGAAGCATTACGCTCCAAGGGGATGCGAGTGGGGCGGGACGCAGTCAATGATGTGGCTCGCCGCTGGGAAGCGCTTGGCCTGCTGACAGCCACACAGACCGATGCATCTGGATATCGTTTAGGCCGTAGGATTACGCCAGCCCTGGAGCAAACATACCGCCTGCACGCCGGATCAGGCGGACAGGCGGATTTGGCGGATGGGGTGGATTAGGGTTTCATAACACCGGATTTGGATTTGGGTGAATTGAAGGCATCTGTTTCACTCTAAACGAAATCTTACCCCACACGGAAAATCAATCCGGTTGATATTGCTGACATTTTCCATTTTTTACGCCTAAGATCAAGCTAAAGGCGGTCATTGTTTCTGATTGGATGGCTCGATACCATCGTGCAATTCGAGTTAGAGTATCCTCGATGGGATCGACGTGGAACGTGGTATTCAAAGTCAGCCCAAAACATTGAAAGGATTTTATGGGCGTTGGAAAGGCACTCCGAATTGTTCTGCAATGCAATGTTGAGAAGTAAAGCCTGGGGAATCGGCTATTATGCGACGAGTTTCGGGGTAAAATAGTCGTACAAGCACTTTCCTGTGAATCCATTTGTTAGAAGTGATGCTCTGCAAAAAGAAACGGGGTTGAAAATTGACTGTATCTATCGAAGAAACTTGTCTTGAGCGGCGAGGAGATTAACGGGATGGATTCGACATCATTGGTTATTGTAGTTGTGATTGCCCTGTTTGCGGTGGTGATTGTTGCCGCTTTCCTGGTTTTTCGAAAGCGCGGCAAAGTGAAGATCAATGCGCCCTTGGGCCTGGGCCTGGAGATTGATGCCACTAATCAGACCCAAGAAAAGCAGCCCGCTATCAAAATCAGCGATGCGGAAAGCTCCGGCGGGGGGATCCTGGCGGAAGACCACCAGGGCGGGGGCGTGGAAATCAACAAGGTCAAGGTTGCAGACGACATCATCGCCACCAGCGAGAAGAAGAAATAAACATCCGTTGGTCGCCCTATGCCACGCGCCTTTGACGCCAGCTTGCGCCATGCAGTTTGCTTCTATAACATTTTGCTGGCCATCAACGGCGCTTATCTGAAAGGGGGGCCAGCCTCACTGAACGCCCTGGCTCAGTTTGATTTGAATTGGGAAAATGCCCAAAGGGGCCAGGCCTGGGCCGCAAATCATACCCACCGGCATGAACTTGCCGCGCATGTCTGTCGCCGGATCTCGGCCCTGGAAATCTTGGATTTACGCCAGCCATCTGATGAACGCATCCAGTGGCTCCAGGCAGGTTTTGCTGCATCTGAAATTCTGAAAGACACCAGCGGTAAAGCGGATATGCTGGCCAAGCTGGGGGTTGCCCAGGCAAAAAAGGGAAGCCTGGACGCCGCAATCGCTTATTACGAAAAGGCCCTCAACATTTATATTGAGACATCCGATCGCTTGGGCGAATCCAACCAATTAGGGAACTTAGGGATGGCCTATGCGGCAAAAGGCCAGGTCAGCAAGGCAATCGAATATTATGAGCAGGCGCTGGCCATTGACCGCGAGATCGGTGATCGCCGCGGCGAGGGCATTGATTTAGGAAACCTGGGCAATGCCTTCTTCTACCTGGGGGATTATGAGAAAGCGCTGCGATACAACCAACAACATGCCGAAATTGCGAGCGAAATTGGCGACCTGCAAGGAGAAGGGGAAGCCGTGGGCAGTATTGGCATTGTCTATGATGCCCTGGGGGATAGCCAACACGCCCTGGAGCACCACACCCAATACCTCAGTATGGCGCAAAGGATTGGCGACCAACGCGGCCAGGCTACCGCCCTTGGAAATATTGGCGCGTCATTCGAGCGCCTGGGTGATTATGACCAGGCTTTAGCGCAGTATGCGCAGCAGTTGAACCTGGCCAGAGAAATTCAAGACCTGCGCAGAGAGGCTGGCGCAGCCGGGGGCATCGGGAATGTGTACCGAGAAAAAGGCCAAATTCCACAAGCGATGGACCAATATCAGCATCAGTTGCGCCTGGCGCGGGCATCTGGCGATAATCGTTTGATCGGCACAGCCCTGTATAACCGGGCATTGTGTCATGGCCTGCAAGGAGAAATCAGCCAGGCGATTGCCCTGGCGGAAGAATCGCTGCAGGCACTCGAACAGGTTGAAGGAACGCTGCCAGGCATGATCCGCGAAAACCTGGAAAAGTGGAAAGCAGAATTTCGACCTGACTAGACCCACAAGACCGCTGAGCAAGTTTACACGGATCAGGTCACATGATATAGTTTCAACAGATTGTACGAGGAGAAAACGGCATGGGCTTAGATAAAAGATACTTGTTTGCAGCAGCTGCCCTGGCGGTGATTGTTTTTGTCGCCAGCCTGGTTTTCTATCCTGAGTGGCAGGGCGCCTGGTGGTTGTTGATCATTGCGGTAGTGGTCGGTGTGGTCGCGTTTGTTGCCAATTTCCGGCAGGCGTTTGAGAAAAAGACAGAGGATGCGAATATGAATGCGAAACCTGAAAAAGAGGCCCAGGACAAGGAACGAGCGGGGGGTATCGAGATTGAAAAGTCAAAAGCCGGTGGAGATATCCTGGCCTCAACTGGCGGCGATGTG
>DAOQTN010000077.1:0-9164 GCA_035340555.1 Anaerolineaceae bacterium
ATACTGTACCGGGAAGCGTAGCGCTCAAAATCTTGGGCAACAGTGATCTCAACCTGCCCGGGATACCCCGCTATCGCCTTTACTGGGAAACCGCAGAACTGACCCAACACCTCAATGACAGAATCCAAAAAGCGAGCAGTGGGCAGTTGCAGAACTTCAACGAACTATTTTACGCTTTTCCCCCAATGGACGATGCAGACCAGCGAATTGCCAAACTGGCCGATGGTTCACTGGCCCGACTGCTGCGCCTGGGCCACCGGCTGGTAGAACACCATATTCAAGACAACCCAAATGATCCGCTTCTGACACCTGCCGATCTCTTATGGCTGGAATCACTACCGGCACACCGCGACCCACTCAATACCCGGGAGGATGCATGAGTTCTCCGATGCCGCGCGGCTGGACTGTATTTGAACGCCTGCATGCTGAACAGGAAATTCCCTGGGCATTAGCGGAAGGGGCTTACCTGCGTCCAGCCATTTTTGAGCAGGCCGCCAGCAGCCTTTCAGTTGCGGTTCTGGGGCCAAGCGGGTCAGGAAAAACTGCCCTGCGTTTGCTTATGGAACAGCAAAACAACCACTGGTTATGCGTGGAATGGCGACCAGCGCTGCCCGATCAGACACTCCCCCCCGAGACGCTGACGGCTTATTTACTCCGTCAGGCCCTGGGCGCCTGTGCTGCGAAAGTCCTGCCGTTCCTGGGGCAAGAGATCCAACGAATCGATAAAGCTGAAGAGTGGGTCCAGGTTACTCTGAGCGATTTTCTGCAAACGTATTTGCAAGCCCCGCGCGGATTGCTGTTGTCTCGCCTGACGCCAGCCATTGGGATCGAAGCCAAAAACCAGCTGGAGCGCTTTTTAAACCAGCCCCTGGCGTACCGGGTCTTTGATCCCAGCATGCCGCCCAGCCAGACGATCAGTTACCTTGCGGAAGCCATCCAGGCGATGGGATTATCCGGCGTGTGGTTGATGACCGATGGGGTGGAACCCTGGCTAGATGCTGATGCCGGACGGTTAAAGCTGGCATTGGGCGGTATGCTTTCGTCACTGGCATTGTTTGAAGAGAGCGGATTCATCATCAAGTTATTTTTGCCGGATTCCCTGGAACCAGAAGTTGTGGCTTCCAGCGGACTCACACGACGGCGGATAGAATTGCTTCACTTAAAATGGGATCATACGGTTCTGTCTGAAATTACCGAAAAACGGTTAGCGCTCGCCCTGGGAACTGAAAGCGCGGCGCTGTCCGAATGGTTTGATACTTCGGTATTGAATCCCCTGCTTATCCAGTATGGCGGTCTACAACCCCGAGGATGGCTTGAGCAAATCCAACGCCTGGCACAGGTGATCCTGGACCAGACCTCACCACAACCGTTGAGCGCGGCTGAAATTGATCAAATCTTCTGGCAGCGGCCGCCACGCCTGAGATTGGATCTCGTAAACCGACGGGTATATCTGGGAGATGGTGAGATTTCGGGAATACAGCCTACGGCTTTTCAAGTACTGGCCTATCTATATCAAAAGCGCGGGGCAATTTGCAGCCGGGAAGAATTGTTTTATTGCGGATATGAAGGCCGAGAAAGGCCATTAACCACAGGAGACACCGGCTACCAATATCCCAAAGAGTATACCGGTATTCTGGATACCATTTTTTGGCGACTACGTCAGGCCATTGAACATGATCCAGAACACCCGATTTACCTGATTACTGAACGCAACAAAGGGATGCGGTTGAATCATGTTGTGTGAGGTATTGGTGAGGTATTGGTGATTCTAGTGTGAGAGCAATGTGAGGGGGTTGCAAGATAATGGAAGTGGTTGAAACATTGTCTAGACGAGTATAATTATCCCAATTTGTTATTGGTAATTTGGTAATTTGATAATTAAGGAATAATTGGATGGAGGATGCGCTACAGTACAGCCTGCAAACGTTAGGCTTCAGGTTTAACCCATTTAAACACCTGGAGGCTTCTCAAGACCCGCACCTCTCCGAATATCTGGTCGGTCATCATTCGTTTAATTTAGTTAATGAGCAGGTTCCAGCAGTCGTTCTAGCACCGCCTGGCGCGGGCAAGACGGCCATGTTAATATACACTGCTCGATCCTGCGCTTTGGCCTTCGGGAGAAACCGTCCCTTTCCAATCATGTATGCGCTGCCTGAAGCCATTGGAGATACCAGTCAAGAATTATCACTCGACCAACATCAGGCACATATTTTACGTCGCGGGGCGACCAGTCTTTTTACCGGTTTGGCCTTCCATCCAGAATGTTTCCTCAATTTAACCGCAGCAGACCAGTACCGGGTTACAGGGCTGCTGCGCGGATTGATGCAGACCCCACCGCTTGACTACTACCTGGGGCTGCTTTCCACCGGTAACCCTCAGCGCCTGGCCAACCGGTTTGATCGCTCTTATACTTTCCTCCCCCTGCCCACACCGCAGAGTGTCAATGAGTTATGCCGCAGCATCAAAAACACCGATCAAACCGCTAACCTATCCCAACCATCGCTCCAGGAGTTTGCGGGTATCGTACAGGACGTCTTGAAATTTCAGAAGATCTTCGTACTGGTTGACGGGATCGATGGTTTTGCTGGCAGCGCCAACAATTCTCAGAAAGCAGCCCAATTGATCAATCCCTTACTTGAGCAAACCATGGATTGGGCTGGCCAAGACTTGATTATCAAGGGTTTCTTCCCACCCGAAGTTGCCAGTTACCTGGCCTTCCCGGGTTCAATCCAATCCATTTTGCTGGATTGGACCTCGGATAAGCTGGCCCAGGTGCTGCGCCGCCGGGTCTACTGCGCAACCGATGGACAGTTTGAAACACTGGATGCGCTCTGCAATATTGGATTGCGAGGACTGGAAAACACTCTGGCGGAGGTCGTTATTCCTCTGCCACGAGAGATCATTTGGTTAGCCAACCGCCTGCTGCTGGCATTTGAGCAACGCCACGGAGCAGGCGGCGAAACGCTTTTAAAAAGCGATCTTGATCAGGCGATTGAGGCCTATCAAACTCAGGGGTTTGCTGTAAGAGCGACTTGACAGACTGCGCACTGCCAGGAGAGATGAGGAGCCAAGATGACCATAAAGATTCCCGCATATCAAGCTGATGCATTTCGCGACCGCCCCATTCTTGCGGATATAAAACAAGCGGTTGAGCAAATTGGTAACGGAAACGTTCAGTCGCCAATTGTCATTCAGGCCGAACGGGGCAGTGGCAAAACCTGGCTGAGTCTCCACCTCCATCGGGTCATTCTCAAGGAATTAGAGTCACACCCAAACTCTTTGCTGTTATGCCTTGCAGCACCGCAAGAATTACAGGCTGAGAAAAATGAATGGTTTCTTTCCCAAGAGGATGCTCTAAAACTGGCACAAGCCGGGGAAGAAGCCATTACCGCGACGGCTGATGAAGTGCTTGAGGCTGGGCTGGGGAAATTAGCCAAAGACCTGGGTGTCTGGCAAGGAAAAAAGCCGTCCATTGGTGAGCTCAGCGCCTGGATACTCAATAAGATTCAATCATCCAACGAAGCCTGGGTTGTGCTTGTGGACTCGGCTTACGAATCCAACTGGCGATTACTTGAGGCCCTGGAGGAACGCCTGCTCGGCGCTCTGGCAACAATGACCAATGTGCTGATACTCATTACCGGTCGCGGCAAACCTTACCCATGGCAATCACCTTATCTGCGCACCCAGGCCAGAGCACTCCCTCTCGGTCAATTAGGTGCGGCTGAAGCAAAACGACAAATTCAATATTATGACGAAGTCAAACAAAATTTAGGCATTACGATTGTTTCAAAAGAAAAATGGGAGCAAATTATGGAACAATCCCGGGGACATCCACTGGCAAATATTCTGCTGGCCCAGGGCGCCAGTGTCGATGAGGTGATTGATAAACTCCTGGACGTGGTTGCAGAAACAGATCGTCCCGTCATTCGAGATTACCTGGCTGCCCTCTGCCCGCTGGACCACTTTGTTGAGGATCACCTGGCGACCATGCTGGATGCATACTTTGATAAAGAGAATTATCGAAAAATGGGGCGGCTCGAACTGCGCCGTGCAGTGTTGGACAAATTGATCCAGACAAACCTGGTGCATTGGCGTAAAGGGGGGTATGAGATTGACGAAAACCTGCGCCATTACCTGCGTTCATCATTTCACGACAATCCAGACCAGCAGGTCATCTGGCATCGATTATGTTCAGCCGCAGCCAATTTATACAAGGGCTGGGCAGACCAATTCCCCAAGAATTCAGCCGAAGCACATCATTACCAGGAGCAAGCCACACGGTTTGCAGAATTGACCCCGGGGAGGTAGGACATGAATGTAAAACTTCTACAAGGTTTCGTAGCCGCGTTAGCCACTGAGTTCGTGGGGCGCAAGGAATTGCGCCAAACATTACATCAACGTATTCTCGAAGCCCCGCCTGGCCCGCAAGTTTTGGCGATGATTGGGAACGGCGGAATGGGCAAGACCAGGCTTGAGCGAGATATTCTGGAATGGGGCCGGACACAGCCCGGATTACTGGCAGCCAAAGATCTGGTTGATCTCTATCATTATGTTTACCACACCCCCACTGGCCTGGCGGATCAATTGGTCAAAGAACTGGAAGGATGTGATAACTGCTTTGACCACTATCATGCCTTGCGCTCTGAGATGGATTTGCAACGCCTGGGAGGGTTCAGCAATGCTGAAAAGAGCGAAGAGGCGCTAAAAGCCTTTATCAGCGCAATCCGCAAATGCAGTGAAAACCGCCGCCTGGTGATTGTCCAGGATACCGCAGAACGCCTGAAGTATTTCCAACAACGGGCAGTTTGCTGGGAGTGGCTGGTAAAATCACTGCCAGACTGGGGTAACGTCACACTGGTCATGGCAGGACGAAAAGAATGTCGACCTTTGCTGAATGAGGTCAGCGCTGAAATCCTCCCGGTCGAGGCCTTCAACGAGCAGGACAGTCTGGACTATTTCGATGCGGCAGTGCGCTCGGCTCGCAGTGTCGGAGCGCAGGATGTTGCCAGAAACATTGAAGCACTCACACCGGCAATGCGGCGAAAAGCCCACGAGCAAGCCCAGGGACAGCCCATTCGTCTGGCCATGCTGGTTGCCTTGCTCAGCATGGGTGCCCTGCCCTCCACTGATGCCGAAGAAGATATTTTGATTTCACAGCTCATTGAAACCCCGGATCTGGGGGAAACCATCGTTGCGCTGGGACGGCTGCCCCGCGGGGCAACCCGTCAGCTTTTGGGTGAAGTATTGGAACTGCCATCCCAGGAAGCGGAAATGCGCTTTGAAGCCGTCAAAGGACTGGCGTTTGTGAAACCACGCATCGAGGAAGACGAGGAAACCCTTTTCCTGCACGATGAGATGTATGCCATGCTCGACCGCCAGGTTTACAGCCAGATGGATGATCGGGCAAGGGCAAAGAAGATCAACCAACTGGCCGTTGATTACTATCGGCGCAAATTACTGGCAGGTGTTGATCAGGTCAATCTTGCATACAAACCCATCGAAGAGGCTGAATATAATCCCCAAGAGCCGCCCAAACCACAGGGCGAGGAACAACTTCGCAAACTTGCCGACTTGCTGGGATGGCAACAAGCCCTGATTGCTGACCGGGTATTTTACCGCTTCCGCTGGGATTGGGCGGGTGGTTTTCGGTACTATTACACTTACCTGCAAATCGCCATCAGCGCTGGTGATTTTCCACTTTATTTGCAGCTCCAGGCCGAAGCCAACGCGGCATTGGCCATCAGCCCAAGCGAATCAGAGCTTGAACTTCTAGAAGGCGCGCTGCAGATGTCCCCGGTCATTGAGACCTGGATCCGAGGAAATTACTCGCGTGTCCTGGAAGAGGCCAAGAAACTGCGTGAAACCTATCCGGCCCGGTTTGTCTCAGGTGATCAAACTGGGTGGGCAGATGGCTTAAACGTCTATGAAGCATTTGCCCGCATTTACCGGGCCAGAAAAGATGAACAGGATTGGGAGTTTGCCAATGATATTCTGACCAAGGTGATTGATCACTTATCCGGTGAACCTATGCCAGAATGTGATTGGAAGGAATTGGCGGCGGATCATTGGCACCGACTGGCTGTGCTGGCAATGGCCTACCAGGAACGCGGCTATCTCAAATCGCAACAGGGGCACCTGCGCCAGGCTGAAGAAGATTACTTTGAAGCAGTACAAATGTGGCGGGATTTGAAGATTGAAGCCACCCATGCCCGGGCGCTTAATGATCGCGGCTATGTATTGAGTCTGTTGGGACAGCATACCGATGTCAAGGCCCTGGTAATTGATGCGCTTGCGATGCGTAAACGCATTGGTCGCCGTGGTCCCGTAGCGCTAAGCTTGAATACCCTGGGGATTATCAACCGCTTTTTAGGGGATTACGCCGGAGCACTGACCATGTCCTGGCGAGCATTGCATCTGGCAACCTTCCTGGGCGCAACCCGCGCCAAAGGACTGGCGCTGACCGCACTTGCTGAAGCCATTCGCCGGCAGGTCACAGCTGATTCTTCAGCCACCCTATCAGTGAGGCTGCGAGATCTGGAGCAAGCCGAAAAATGGGCCGCGGAAGCACAGGAAATCTTCAAGCACCGTGGAGAGAAATCACGCGAAGTCCGCGCCTGGATTGAAATCGGATGTGCGCGGCGCGATCAGGTTCGCTATCTGATGGCGGAAATCGTTACACCAGACCAGACTGCCGCCCATCAAAGCAAGATTAAAGCGCTTACAGATGCAGGTATAACGGCCTTACGCACCGCCTTTGACCTGGCTCAGGGTCTTTCGCTGTACGATCAAATTGATGCCTTGGTTGACCTGGCGTGGCTGGCTCATTACTCAAACAACGACGAACTGCTCCAATCCGTGTGGCACCAGGCGCTCAAAATCATCCCGGCGGAATATCAATGGTTTGATCCAGATCGCAAAGCAGCAACAATCCGCCAGGACGAAGCACCAGAAGCCAGTTTGTGGCAGCAGTTGGGTAAGTTATATATGTTATTAGGTTTTCGGGCACTGCGCACTTTTGAAATCACTCGAGATCTGGCGGTTTTAAGCCAGGCAGCCCATAACCATGCCATCGGCTTACAGTACAGCAATCTCTACAGTGAAAACTTTCCGCCATTATTGCATGCCCGCCAGCAAATGTATGATGCTTACAAACCCTTCAATCGGCACGAATTGGAAGCAGTTGCCGCCGGGGTTTTGCGATTTGAGAGCGAATTCAAAACCGAGTTGCATCGCGAACCTTCTGCCATGCACCGGTTCCTCCAAAACTTTGCGCTCTGGCGCACCCCACAACCGCCCAAATCTTAGGCGAATAATCGCTCAAGTGAAAACTGCCGGGGATACCCCCGGCAGTTTTGCTATCCAATAATGGATTGCCCTGGTTTCGTACCCGCAAACCTGCTATTCTCCGTGTAAAAAGTCAAAGACGGCCTGGTTAAACGCGTCCGGCTGCTCCATATTGGGCAAGTGAGCGCTGTTCGGCAGGATCCGTTTTTTTGCGGATGGAATCTCATCCACGATGAAGTCCGCTGCTCGCAAAATCTCTGGATGATCCAAATCACCCGCGATGACCATTGTCGGGGCCTGTACTTCCTTGAGCCGGTTCGCTGCCGGGGGATCAAGCGGCTGCAAAGGCTGCATGTCTGCCCTCAGGTAGGTTTGGTTTGCCACCGCTGTACAGTTCATCTCTGCCGCGTACTGCCGCACTCGGGGATCGACCTGCTCAGGTTTCCGGAACATGCCATCTACCCAGATTTGAATTTGCAGTTCAGACGCTCGCTGAAAATCATTTTGCTGGAGCGCCGAGATCATTTCCAACAACCCCGGCGGCGGCTCCCCTTGCATTTCAAAACCACCCGGAGCAGTTGAGACCAGAACCAGCGCCTGCGTCCTATCGGGGTGCTCCAGGGCAAAGTCAAGAACATTTGCTCCACCCATGGAACAGCCCACCAGCGCTGCCTTTTGGATGCTCAGATGCCTCAGCAAGGCATCAATTTCATTCCGGCGGACGACCGGTCCTTGCGCAGGGTCTGACCTGCCATACCCGCGCATGTCGAAGCGGATCACCTGGTAATAGCGCGCAAAGAATTCAAACTGCGCATCCCACATCCGGCTGTCCACGAAACCAGCATGCGCCAACAGCACTGCATCTCCCTGCCCGGCGGTTTCATAGTAAATTCTAGCGCCATCCAGGGTCATGGTATCTCTCGTAATCTTTCCCATCGCGTTTATCCTCCATCCTACGAATATCTTTCTATCAGAATCATGATAAACTATTTTGGGTGACACCTATTGTCACTCAAGATAGTCGGGAAAGAATTTGAGGAACTTATGCGCGCTGACCGGCTGCTGTCGATGATGCTGTTACTGCAAGTCAGGGGGAAACTAACCGCGCAAACGCTGGCCGAGGAACTGGGTGTTTCCCGGCGGACCATTTTGCGCGATATCGATGCGCTGTCGTATGCCGGGGTCCCAATCTACGCGGACGGCGGGCATGGGGGCGGCATTGCCCTGGACGAAAATTACCGCACGAACCTTACCGGGCTGAATGAGGCAGAAATTCGGGTGCTGTTTATCTCCGAAAACATGCAACTGATGAATGACATCGGCCTGGGGGAAGCAACCAAACGCCTGCAGCACAAACTCTCGGCAGCTCTCCCCCCCGAACAGCAGTCGATTGCGGAGCAGGTGCGGCAGCGGATTTATCTTGATCCGGCCTGGTGGTGGCAAGCTGATATTCCCTTACCGTTCTGGAGTGATCTCCAGAAGGCGGTGTTCGAAGATTACCGGATCCAGGCAACGTACGAAAATTTCAACGGGCAGGTTGCTGAGCGGCTGCTGGAACCCTACAGCCTGGTCGCAAAAGCTGCACAATGGTACCTGATCGCAAAGCGGGATGGGGCTTACCGGCTGTATCGCGTTGCCCGCTTCCACTCGATCCAAATCCAGAATACGCATTTTGAGCGGGAAGATGGCTTTGATCTGATAAAGTTTTGGCACGAGCACCTGAAGGAATTTCGTGAATCCATTGCGGAATACACCTTCACCCTGCTGATCCATCCAGACCGGCTGGGATTTGTGCAATCACTGATGCCGGGGCGTTTTCAAATCACCTGGACGGACCCACAGAATGGATGGAAAACGCTTCGTTTTCAAGTCGAATCGAT
>DAOQTN010000078.1:0-9044 GCA_035340555.1 Anaerolineaceae bacterium
AAACCGAATTGGACCTGACCCCAGGAGAATCGTTGACAGAGCCCCGTTGGTTGACTTTTCCGGAGCAAAAACTGCTGGCGGTCACTGCTGGTGCGGTTTATCACGATGATCTGGGGTTGGCGCAGATTCGCCAGACGCTGATCTACTACCCTGATGAGGTTTGGCGTTATCAGCTGGCCTGTCAGTGGATGCGCATCAGCCAAGAGGAGGCCTTTGTGGGCCGCACCGGTGATCTGGGAGACGATCTGGGTTCCCGGCTGATCACAGCCCGGCTGGTGCAAGATTTGATGCGCCTGGCTTTTCTCCAGGCGCGACGTTATGCCCCATATGCCAAATGGTTTGGTACGGCATTTTCACATCTTCCCCTGGCTCAAGACCTCCTGCCAAATTTGCAGGCGGCCCTGGCTGCCGCTGATTGGCCCGCCCGTGAAACGGCCCTGTGTGGCGCGGCGCGGCTGCTGGCTGAGCAGCTCAATACCCTCGGGCTTACCCTGCCATTGGCCACCAACTCCACCCGGTTTCATGGACGCCCTTTCACCATTCCAGACGCGGGACGTTTTGCTACCGCATTGCGGGCCACACTGCAATCCCCAACGCTGCGCAGTCTGCCCTTGTTTGGCGGAGTGGATCAGTTTTGCAACAACACTGATGTCCTTGAAACACCCTCAGCCTGCACCTATCTGGGTGGGTTGCATATCTCATAAATTCAAAATGCCACATCAGGTGGGCTTATTAGCATGCCTGATGTGGCGTAAATCACAAGTCTCCATCAACGACAAGCCAACATTCTCATGAGTTCTCAGAGCAAGTCGGCCGGTTTTTGGAGCCGGTCAGTTTAGGGATGCTTGGAGGCAAATTCCTGATCAGACTGGGTCAGGTAAAT
The DNA here is from genome assembly GCA_035340555.1 of Anaerolineaceae bacterium. Taxonomy (GTDB): domain Bacteria; phylum Chloroflexota; class Anaerolineae; order Anaerolineales; family Anaerolineaceae; genus JAGOFZ01. The sequence continues at coordinate 884 of DAOQTN010000078.1, forward strand.
AATGCCCTCAATGAGCCCAATAATGAGCGGAATACCGGTCCATGAGAACAAGAGATATACGATTCCCATTCCGGTTTCGCCCAGATAAAATTTATGCACGCCAATCCCGCCCAGCAGGATTGCCAAGATCCCAGCCGTGGTTTTGTTTTTACTGGAAACAACAGGTTGGGGATAACTCTGATAGTTTGGAGGCGGGGGCATAACCGGGGTTGTTGCCGGGGTCAGGCTGGCGCCGCAAGATACACAAATAGCCGCACCTTCTTCATTTTTTGAACCGCACGATGAGCAATACATTTCTCCTCCTGGTGAATGTCAAGCAGTTTTCTTATTTTACCATGACACGTTGGTTATGTGGTTGCATTTTTGGGAGTATCGGTGCCGGGTTGGTTGTTTTAAATTGAGACATTAATCACTCCACTTCAGTTCAAATCAGACACATCCATAAAATCGGCTTTGTGCTATACTCTCCGTGTAACAGAGACCTTAATTTAATGAGCCGGAGGAGGAGTCTATGTCATCGCTTGATAATGTGCTGGCTGTGATCCTGGGTGGGGGACGTGGCGCCCGTTTATACCCTTTGACCAAGGTGCGCTCAAAACCTGCGGTGCCCATTGCGGGGAAATACCGGCTCATTGATATCCCCATCAGCAACTGCATTAACTCGGGTATTTTCCATGTTGCAGTGTTGACTCAGTTTAACTCGGTGTCATTACACCGGCACATCACCCGTACCTACCAATTTGACACCTTTCACCTGGGCTGGGTGCAGGTCTGGGCTGCAGAGCAAACCATTGCCAGTGAAGACTGGTACCAAGGCACCGCAGATGCTGTGCGCAAGCAGCTTTATGAAATTCGTGCAGCCCGCGCAAAAGACATCCTGATTCTGGCGGGGGACCATTTGTACCGTATGGATTATGCGGCCATGACCCAGTTCCATTGGGACAATGATGCCGACATCACTGTCGCTGTGCAACCGGTTCCAGCTGGTGATGCCGGGCGTTTTGGTATTCTTAAGGTGGATTCCGGTCAGCACATCACCCGTTTCGCTGAAAAACCCCGGGATCCGGCCACTCTGCAGGAGATGGTCAGCCGCAGTGATGCCGGGCGGCCATTCCTCGGCTCAATGGGGATTTACCTGTTTAAGATTGATGCCCTGATTGATCTGGTTGAAAAAACCTCCTTTGATGATTTTGGCACCCATGTCATTCCCAATGCGATCAACACCCATTCCGTGTTTGCCTACCACTTCGATGATTATTGGGAGGATATTGGAACCATTCGTTCATTCTATGATACCAATCTGGCACTCGCATACCCCAACCCCCCCTTCAATTTCTTTGACCAGGATCGCCCCATCTATACCCATGCCCGCTACCTGCCTGGGACTACCATTGAAAACAGCACCTTGGAGAATGTCCTGTTGGCGGAGGGGTGCTGCATTAAAAATGCAGATATCCGCCATTCAGTCATTGGGGTGCGCAGCCAGATCTGCAGTAATGTGCGGATTGTGGACACGGTGATGATGGGCGCGGATTATTACGATACCGTTCCCTGCGAAGGCGAAGGCGGGCGGGTTCCGATTGGCATTGGCAGCGGTGCGCATGTGGAAGGCGCGATTGTGGATAAAAATGCCCATATTGGCAGCAATGTGGTTATCCGCCCCTTCCCGCGGGGCACTGATATTGATGGCGATAATTACGTGGTGCGGGATGGAATTGTTGTGATTCCAAAGGATGCGACCATTCCACCTGGCACCTATATTGGGCCAGGCATGTCGGCAGATCAGTAAAGCTTGTCTCCGGGCGATCAACCGCCCTTAATCCTTGGTATTGGAGTAAAACCTATGACTGTCCTATCTCAACCATCAGAGAAGCCTTTATCGGAAGACCTCTCGGTAACTTGGCATGCCCTGAGCGCCGAGGAGGTGCTCAGCAACCTGGGCACCCAGATCGAACAGGGACTGACCAGCGAGGAGGCGGAAAAGCGTCAGGCCCAATATGGCCTGAATCAACTTGTGGAAGCCCCCCGCCCCACCTTTTTCAAAATGGTCATTGACCAGCTGAATAATTTCGTTATTATTTTGCTGATTGTGGCAGCGATTGTCTCGGCACTGTTGGGTGAGTGGGTTGATGCCGGAGCCATTCTTGCGATTGTGGTCCTGAACGCGGTGCTGGGTGTTATTCAGGAAAGCCGGGCGGAGCAGGCGTTGGCGGCTTTAAAGAAACTGGCCGCACCTGAAGCTCAAGTCTTGCGCAATGGTCATCGCGTGTTGGTTCCTGCCCGGGAGCTTGTGCCTGGAGACATTGTTTACCTTGAAGCCGGCAATTTTGTTCCGGCCGATATCCGTCTGTTGGAGGCTGTCAATCTGCGGGCCGAGGAGGCTGCTCTGACTGGTGAATCTGTGCCGGTCCAGAAAAATGCCACCCTCTCGCTGGATCGGGATATCCCGCTGGGTGATCGCAAGAACACGGTTTTTATGGGGACTGTGGTGAATTATGGCCGTGGCCGCGGTGTGGTGACCAGTACGGGAATGCATACCCAGCTGGGAATGATTGCCACCATGTTGCAAAGTGTTGAGGAAGAAAGCACTCCGTTGCAGCAGCGGCTGGACCAGTTGGGAAAAATTTTGGGATATGGTGCCTTGGCTGTCTGTGCCTTGGTTTTTCTGGTGGGCCTGGTCCGGGCCCTGGGCTCCATGGGTTTTGCGGAACTGTTTACCACAGCTACCGGGCTTGAGGAGGTTGTGGAGTTATTTATGATCGCCGTCAGCCTGGCTATTGCCGCCGTTCCCGAGGGGCTTCCAGCTGTGGTGACCATCAGCCTGGCCTTGGGCATGCGCGAAATGGTGCGCCGGCATGCCCTCATCCGCCGTCTATCTTCAGTGGAAACCCTTGGATCGGCAACGGTGATCTGTTCCGACAAGACCGGTACATTGACACAAAACGAGATGACAGTCACGAAATTGTGGGTGGACGGTCAATTTGTTGATGTTACGGGGACAGGATATCGCCCCCAAGGGGAATTCATGGCGGATGGAAAAGTAATTGATCTGCACCAATTTCCTGCAGCCATGACCGCCCTCTGGCTCGGAGTATTGAATAATGACGCCCAGTTGGAGGTGACACCTTCTGAGGAGGGCGGAGACCCCGTCTATCGCATCGTTGGTGACCCCACGGAAGGATCCATCATCGTTGCGGCAGCCAAGGCGGGACTGGGACTTGAGCAGTTGCTTGCGGCATTCCCGCGCGAGAATGAAATTCCCTTTGATTCAACCCGCAAACGCATGGTCACCATGCATTTGATTAATGATCCCCGCGTTGAAATTACCCCGGGAACCCTATATCATCATGCCCAGCAGTATACCATCGCGGTCAAGGGAGCTCCTGATGTTGTACTAAACCTGTGCAATCGTTACCAGCATATCAAAGATGATGAAGCGCTCCCGTTGGACGAAGAGGCCCGGACTCGCATCTTGGCGGCGAATGACTCCATGACCCAGGGGGCCTTGCGTGTGCTGGGCGTTGCCTACCGGGCCATCCCGGCACTGCCTGAGGAAGTCAACAGCGATGTACTTGAAAAGGATCTGATTTTTGTTGGGTTGATTGGCATGATCGATCCGGCGCGTACTGAAGTCCGGCCGGCTCTTGAAACCGCACGTGGGGCGGGTATTCGTACCATTATGATTACCGGAGACTACCCCAATACAGCCAAGGCTATTGCTGAAAGCATTGGCTTGTTGGAACCGGGGCATCAGGTATTGACCGGGGCTCAATTGAATGAATTAACGGATGCCGAACTTCAGCATGAGGTGCAGCATACGGATGTGTTTGCCCGGGTTTCGCCGGAACACAAGATGCGCATTGTGGAGGCATTACGCGCCAACGATGAAGTCGTCGCCATGACCGGCGATGGTGTCAATGATGCCCCGGCAATCAAGGCCTCGGACATCGGCGTGGCGATGGGGATTACCGGGACTGATGTGGCCAAGGAAACTGCGGATATGGTGCTGACCGATGATAATTATGCCAGCATCGTCTCCGCGGTGGAACAGGGTCGCATCATTTATGCGAATATTCGCAAGTTCGTATTCTTCTTGCTGTCTTCCAATGTGGCCGAAATCATGATCATCTTCCTCGCCACGCTGGCAGGTGTTCCCACTCCTTTAACGGCAATCCAACTGCTGTGGCTGAATTTGCTGACAGACGGGGCCCCGGCACTCGCTCTGGCAATGGAAAAAGGCGATCCGGACGTCATGGAACGGTCGCCGCGTCCCAAAAAGGAGCCCATCATCAACAAATCCATGCGATTGGGAATTGGCATCCAGACCATCATGCAGACCGGTGCCGTGCTGACAGCCTTTGCCATTGGCCTCATCTGGGAACTGCAGCATACCGCTGGTATCGCGATTCCCGACGGCATGAGCCCGTTGCGTTTCCTGATCCAATTCAATGATTGGGCCCATATTGCGGACGTGAAAACTGCCGAGACAATGGCTTTTGTCGCCCTCTCCCTGTGTGAGCTTTTCCGGGCCTATACCGTGCGCTCTGAACGGGCTTCAATTTTCCGGCTGGGTTTGTTTACCAACAAATACATGCAGTATGCCGTGGCGCTGTCAATTGGTTTGATGCTGCTGGTGGTCAATGTCCCCTTCCTACAGACCATCTTCAACACCCACTTCCTGACTTGGAACCAATGGCTGACGGTGGTTGGCCTGGCCCTGTTGCCGGCAATTGCCGAGGAGTTCACGAAGCTGTATCTGCGCAAGAGCGAACAGCAGGCCGTTCGTTGAACTGATTTTGATTGAAATCCCTGGCGGGGGCTGCCGTTTCTGGATGGCAGTCCCCGTTTATTTTAAGTCGAAACATAGTAAAGCCAGCCCGGGGTCGGATCTCTTCAAGATATGGTCCATGGCTGCCGACCCAATCCAGCCGGCCTTGATAGGGCAATTATCCCCGGGATGGAGTGCAGGCAGCCTGGCAAATACAACAAGGGCCGGTTGATGCCGGCCCTTGTTGTGATGATTTTGGATTCTACTGAAAATCAGAGGGTATTCAAATTTGTGCCCGGCATTGGGGCCGGCAGGCCGCGATTTTCACGAGCCGCATTGTAGGCCATGCCATAAAACACACCGGCAACTGCCACGCTGTACGGATATGTGATGAACCAGCCAAAAAAGAAGGCCACAGTGCCCAGCGAGCCAATCATATTTGCCAGTATGACACCTACCAATACCAACAAGTAGGAGCCAATGGAGGCTTTGACCGTTGCCAATACCTCCCCAATCTGCAGGCCCGCCTTAATGCTGCCTTCCGTGGCCACCTTGGCGAATGCCGCCGGAATAATGAAGCTGACAAACAGAGTGTAGAGAAAGATAAATCCAGTCAGGCATAAAGTCGAGATAAGGATAATTGTACCTCGCGTATCCATGTCAAGGCTTTCTATAAATTGTGAACCAACAATTCCCCCAATCGCAAACAGTGCATAGATCACAAAAAGAGGAGCCAGGTAGACAAGATATACAACAAAGGCCTTGAATCCATCGCCGAGTTGCACGCTAAAATCCAAGTCCGGCAACAGTGCGGGTTCTTCCCGGCGAATGATCCGCCGCGTCAACGCGATCATCCAGCCCATGACCACAAACATCCCAATAACCGGGATGAGGGTGACCAGGCCCACAATGATCAGTTTCTTAAACAAGTCAGGGTCTTTAAAGGGATAATTGAATGCATACCCAAATTCCATTTTAAAATCTCCTTGTCAAAATCTGCAGAGCAACAAAGGAAAGGCTGTTTAAGCCTGATGAAATTATTTTACTTGAACAGCCCGAAAATGCAAGCTGAAACCCAAGGCAACAGGCTGCCTGACGCACTCCGGCCAGCCTGTTGCAGCATTTTGGGGGCAGCTGATTGGCGAGATGTGTTTACTTCAAGGCAACAGGCATGAATACCGCGTGACCAACTGTCAACGAATCCACAGCCGAGGTGCTGTATTCACCACTGTCGCCGTAGGTCAGATCCGCCTGGCTGATCAGGGTGCTCCCGGGGGGATCGGTGATCACCGCGCGGTAGGTGATGATGACCACTTCCGGCGCATTCGACAAATCGGCCGGCGTGGTCCAGATGATGGCGTGGGTCCCAGGATTGTAGCTGGCTGCCCCATAATCTGCCAGCAGGCTGCCGGGAACATAGGCCAGGCCGGTTGGCAGCAGGTTTTCAATTGCAGCCTGCGCTTCAATCGCGCCTCCCAGTAGATCACCATCAGCGTCAAAAACCATGACCACATCAATCATTTCACCCTTGTGGGCGGTCTCCGGGGTTTCAATCAGCAGGGTGGGCTGGATCACCCGCATGGTGACCGGGATCCGACCGCGCCCGAGAACCTGGTTCCCGCCAACCTCATCGGGGGCATCAGTCACAATGTTAATGAACGCCTCGTAGGTGCCCGGTGCCAGGCCGCCCGGGGTGAAGATGAAGGTGATTTCCAAATTGCCGCCGGTGGGGATGATCCCGCTGACCTGATCGGCGCTGATCCAGGGAATATCCGCCCGTCCGCTTTGGGCCTGTGCCAGACCAGCCAGCCATGTGCCCGGCTGCTCTCCCATCATGACAAAGTTGGCAGCGTCAAAATTGACTGCATAAAGTGCCGGGTCATCGATTATGGGTTGGGCGGACAAGTAGAGCAGCCCATCAGAACTGTTAAATTCCAGGGAGACAGTGTTGCGCTCTGAATTGAAGGGGAGCAGTTTGAAATCCAGCTCCTGTCCGGTGACCAGGTTGAATTGAGACAATCGATCCATACCCGGCATCACCCCATAGAGGTTGCCGGTGTCGTCCAACGCAATGGCATAAACCACGGCGGGGGCCAGCAGTACCGTCTCCCCGGCGATAGCGCCGGTCCGGGGGTCAATTTTTACCACGGTGGACTGAGACAACGCGTCATTGGCCAGCCCATAAAGCCAGCCATCCGCCCCCGCCGTCAGCCCGACCCAGTTCTGACCAGTCGGCGGAGGCAGGCTGCTGATGGGATCCACCCATCCCAAGACCGTACCCAGCCGCATGAGTGTATTGGAATAACCGTCAATGGCGTAGAGCCGCTGGGGTTCGCCGGGCAGAAAATCGGCTCCAACAATATTCAAACCGGGGTGGAGGGCGATGGGATCAATCACCCCCGGTGTCGTGGATAAGAAACTGACCAATGTGTGTGAATTCTGATCAAAGGCGAAAAAGGTTTCAGCTTCCGGCGTTCCTTCCATCCTTGGTGGAGCCGCGGTTCCAATGCCGGTAAAGATGGGCAATTCGACGATTTCAAAATTGATCGGCAGTGTGCCGGTGTTGCTTAAGTTCAATATGGCCTCGCCGCCTCCCAGGAAGGGGAATTTCAGGTCGGCCAGGTCCCCGGGGTCGAAAACCAAACGCCCGGAAGACAAGATAATATCATTGACCTCTGTCACCCCGTTATCTATGATGTCGATCAAGCCGGTTGTGTTGGACCCATACAGCAGCTTGTTCGCTGTCAGGCTGGTTTGGTTTGGCGGGGTCCGTTGAAATCCCATATAAAAACCGGGCTGCGCCCAACTCTGGCTCATGACGTCCAGGGGAGGGCTGCCTATGGACAGGACCCGGGCCCCATTGATACCTTCTCCTCCATCATTGGTTACCTGTCCATAAACGAGACCACCCTGGTAAACATAGCAACTGGCGGAGTAAATGCGCGCTCGCATGAGGTACCAACCGGTGGCCTGCGTCCCATCACCATTTTCGGTTAAACTGAACCGAAACTGGAAGTCGGTATGGGCGTATTGACCGTCCAGATAAGTTGTTTCGGTTCTCCAGCCATCCGACAGGGCGGAGCTGACCGTCCAGACGGGCAGCCAGCTGCCAAGAGCGTTTTTAGCCTCAATGGTAATCACATCCTCCGGATAGGCTATTTCGAACCAATGCTGCCATTCCAGCCAGAAGCCGCTGCTGAGCGCGGACGTATCCATGGCGGGTGATACCAGGTGGCTGTCTTCCAGGGGATTATAATTGCCATTCAAGGCCGTCCCCCAGACATTGAGGGCGGGGATTGGCCCATCCAGAGGCAGACCATACTCCCAGGAGGCAGATTGCGAACCCGGATCAACAAAAAAATCCTGATTAAAGAGGGTGAAATCGTAATCGTA
>DAOQTN010000079.1:0-8992 GCA_035340555.1 Anaerolineaceae bacterium
GTTGGTTTCATCGTCCCCTATGCCTACGCAATTGCCGCCCTGGTTGCCAATCGGACGGACGATCATTGGATCCGCGTCACCCGGCGCTGGTCTCTGGCCGCCTGGCTATTTCTCTCACTGGGGCTGCTGTTGGGCAGCCGCTGGGCTTATGATGTGCTGGGTTGGGGCGGCTACTGGGGTTGGGATCCGGTGGAGGTGGCGGCTCTGTTGCCCTGGATCAGCGGCACGGCCTTTCTGCATTCGATCATGATGCAGGAGAAGCGTGGCCTTTCCCGCCGTTGGAATTTATTATTAATGATTTTGACCTATGCCCTGGTCATTTTGGGGACATTTCTCACGCGTTCGGGGGTCTTTTCCTCGGTACACGCCTTTTCCCAGAGCGCCATTGGCCCCCTGTTTTTTGGCTTTATTGCCATCACCTTGCTGGTTTCCCTGACCCTGCTGGTCCTCCGCTGGCGCGGCCTGGGCGCGGAGAACCAGGTGGAAAGCCCCTTCTCACGTGAGGGCCTGTTCTTGATCAACAACCTGGTGCTGATGGCGCTGCTGGTGGCCTGTTTCTGGGGGGTGATTTATCCCCTGGTTTCCGAAATTTTCACCGGGCGGCAGGTCACCATGGGACCTGGATATTACGAGAGTGTGGCCGGGCCGTTGTTTGCTCTGCTGCTTTTATTAAAAGGAATTGCTCCACTGACCACCTGGGGGGTGGGCTCCTTCCGTTCACTGGGCAAACGCCTGCTTTGGCCTGGTCTGGCGGCGGCAGCCATGGTGGTGCTGCTGTGGTTCCTCGGCGTCCGGCGTCCGGCCGCCCTGGTGGGATTGGGTTTTGCCGCCCTGGTTCTGGTCGCCACGCTGACGGAATATGCCCGGGCGGTGCACCACCGCTCAGTGCGTCTCCAGGAGGTACTGCCGCGGGCCTTCTGGCGCCTGACCAACCTCAACCGGCGCCGGTATGGCGGTTTCATCATTCATCTTGGTGTGGCATTGATGGCAGTGGGGATTGTTGGCATTGAATTGTATCAAACCCAGACCCAGGCCACACTGCAAACCGGACAGAGCGTTTCCCTGGCCGGTTATGAAGTGACGTTGCAGTCTGTCTCTTCCTGGGATTCGGAGGATGGGCGCAATATCATTGCCACACATCTGGCGATCAGCCGGGGGGACCGTCTGATCACCCAGCGCGCCCCCCGCAGTGATTATTTTTACGATGCCCAGCAAACCATGACCGTCCCGGGTGTTTACAGCACCCTGGCGGGCGATCTCTATATCATTCTGGCAGACTGGAACCCGATTTATACCAATCAGGCGACTATTAAAATATATTACAATCCATTGATCAACTGGCTCTGGATTGGCAGTCTGGTCTTTATGTTGGGCACGCTGTTGGCCGTCTGGCCGCCGCACCTGAACCGGGTCCCTGGGGAGACGGTATGAACGCCACTTTTCCTGCTTTGCGGTTGCTGGTCATCACAATGATTGTCGTGCTGGGGTCGGTTTGGGGTCTGCCGCCAGCTGCTGCCCAGGCCCAGCAGCCCACGCCCTCGGATGATGAGGTCAATGCCATCGCCAGCCAGCTTTACTGCCCGGTCTGTGAGAATGTGCCGCTGGATGTCTGTGCCACCCAGGCCTGCGCTCAATGGCGCGAACTGATCCGCCAGAAGCTTGCTGCAGGCTGGACGCCTGAGCAAATTCAAACATATTTTCTTGAACAATACGGGGACCAGGTGGTGGGAGCACCACCGCCGCGCGGATTGAATCTCCTGGCCTATCTATTGCCGCCGCTGGCCTTTCTTCTTGGCGGCTGGCTTGTGCTGCGCCGGTTCACCCGCCGGCAGCCGCCGCTCCAGGCGATCCCCACGGTTTCCGCCGAGGCCTTGGCCCGTTTTGAAGCGGAATTGCGGCAGCGCCAGCAGACTACCGCTCCAGAGGAGGACGAGTAATGACTGCCCCCCAACTTCCTGAAACTCCATTGAAAAACCCCACCCCGCGCCGCATCAGTTGGGCTATTCCGGTCGCTTTCATCCTCCTGATTGGTTTTCTGGTCCTGTTGGGCATCAGCCTGTCCCGGACGCAATCCGGTCGTCCGGATATCGGCGACCGCGCCCCGGAATTCACCCTGACCACCTTTGCCGGTGATTCCATCCGCAGCACCGATCTGGTTGGTCAGGTGGTGCTGCTCAATTTCTGGGCCTCCTGGTGCTTGCCCTGCGCCGAGGAAGCTGCGGCACTCGAACAGGTCTGGCGCGACTATCAGCCGGGTGGCCAGGTGATGTTTATCGGGGTGGATTATGTGGATACCGAACCCGAGGCCCGGGCCTACCTGCAGGACTATAATGTCACCTATCCCAACGGTCCGGATCTGGGGACCCGGATTTCCCGCGCCTATCGCATCACCGGTGTCCCTGAAACCTATCTGATTGATGCCTCCGGCATCATCCGAGGATACAAGCTGGGCCCTTTTACCTCGGTGGCGGAAATTCAACAATTTGTGGCCGGTGCACTGACGCCCTAGGAGACGGTCTGCATGGATGTTGGTTCTTTTTTCCTGATTATCGCCATTACCCTGCTGGCAGGGATCTGGATCATTCGCCCCTTCTTTCAATCCCAAGCCAGTAAAGCCTTGGTTGAGGAGACGGCCTGTCCTCCGGAGATCCGCCGCCGGAACCTGGTCGGTGTCCAAGAGCGCATTCTGGCCGCCATCCAGGAACTGGATGCCGATTCTGATTTGGGCAAGATCGCCCGGGATGAATATGTCGCCCAACGCAGCCGCCTGGTTCTGAGCGGGGCAGTGGTGCTGGAGCAGTTGGAAGCCATCCCCGATACCCCGGAGCAAACCGGAGCCTCCCTTTTCTCGGCTGAAGAGGATGCGGCCCTGGCAACCCGCCTGGCTGCCCGCCGGGCAGTCCGTCAGGAAATGGCGGCCGGCTTCTGCCCCCAGTGCGGCCGGCCGGTGCAGCAATCGGATCGCTTCTGTGCTCATTGTGGTAGAACCCTTTAGTTTGTCGTGTCCCCTCTGGTTTATGGTGAACCCTTTGGTTTGTCGTCCTCCCTCTGGTTTGTTGTCCCCCCTCTGGTTTATGGTAAACCCTTTGGTTTGTCGTCCCCCCTCTGGTTTACGGTAAACCCCTTTGGTTTGAGATAAACCTTGTTTGGCTTCTGGAGATCTGGATTGAGCCGTTTCGGTAAAGATAGCCTGAAATATCGCTGGTTGTGGGGGCTGATTGCTGCTGTGACGATCCCGGCCTGGTTGTCGGCTTGCACTCCACGTCCCATGCTGCAGGTGGTTGAAACGCCCTCCCAGACCGCCCCGGTCCAGCCGCCAACGTCCACCGGTCCGTATTTACTGCCCGATCCGGCCAATGGCGGGCGATTGTATGCCCAGCTGTGTGCTGACTGCCACGGCGAAGCCAGTGAATATTTGGGCCCCCAAATTGCGGCGCTGGCTCAACCCCCCCGGCCGTTTAATCACATGTCTGTCGCCCGAACGGTCCGGCCCGATGAATGGTTTTCCACCATCACCCAGGGCTCAACCAGGGAAGAAATGCCTGCCTTTGAGAATTCATTGACTGAACGCCAGCGTTGGGATTTGGTGGCTTATCTTTTCCTGCAGAATACAGATGCCGCCAGATTGGCTCAGGGCCAGAATATTTATAACCGCCGCTGTGTGGATTGCCATGGTGCTGCTGGTGCCGGAGATGGTGTCAAGGCAGCGAAGACGGGTTTGACCCTGCCTAATTGGACCATTCCTGCCAATCTGGCGCTACGAAGTGTCGGGGAACTGCAGGCTGTCATCCTCCAGGGCAGCCCACCGGGAATGCCGGGATTTGCCGATCGCCTGAGCGATTCCGATATCCATGCTGTGGCCGGCTATGTCCAATCCTTTCTCTTCGGCTGGCCCCAGTCGCTGGCTGCGGCTTCAGCGGCCAGCCCGGCGGCAACACCGACGGCAACCGTGGCTGTTTATGGCACAGTGACCAATGGTTCAAACAATGGACTGCCCGCGGGGCTGGAAATTTCATTGAATGCCTATCAAGGCGCCCAAAATACTTATTCCGCGGCTCAAGTGGTGGACGATCCCACCGGAGAATACCGCTTTGAGGATGTTCCGCTCCAGTCAGACTGGATTTATCAGGTCTCGGCTGTTTACAATGACTACACCTTCCTGTCCGCCCCCTTGCAAGGCAGTGGGGTGGTCTCAAACACGGATATTCAACTTCCGCTGATGATTTATGAAACCACGACCGACCTTTCCGCCATTTCTGCTGAGCGGCTCCAGGTTGTGGTGGATTATCCCGGTGCCGGATGGATTCAGGTGGTGCAGATGTATCTGCTGGTGAACGCCACCAATCGTCTGGTGGTCGCCGAACAGCCCGGTGATCCGGTATTATGGTTTGACCTGCCGGATCAGGCGGAAAATCTGCAATTTGCAGATCAGGCGGTGGCGGGACGCTTCAGTATTCTGGGCTCTGATTTTGGCGATTATCAGGCCATCCCGCCGGGGACTAATTATCAGATTGTCTTTGCCTATGACCTGCCGTTTCGGTCCGGGGATACGGTAACCATTCATCTCCCGGTCCCCGTTTCCATGGCGTTGATCATGCTGCCCGATGAGGTTTTCACCCTCGAAAGCGAGCAGCTGCAGGATGCCGGCGAGCGGGTTATGGAAGGCGTTCAGCTTCAGCTTTACCGGGCCTATGATCTGCCACTGAACAACGATCTGTCCTTCAATTTGCGCGAACGGTCTAAAATCAAACTGCAGTCCAATTCCTGGGTGAATCTGCTGGCGGGCAGTCTGGCCCTGATTGCCGCCCTGCTGATCACCCTGGTGTGGCTGCGATCCATGCGCCGGCCGGTGCCCGCAGTGGAGGATGTGCGCCAGACGCCTGATGCCATTCTGGATGCCATCATTGCCCTGGATGATCAGGTCCGCTCCGGCAAGATTTCCCCCGTGGCCTACAATCAACGCCGGACCACCCTGCGCCAGCAACTGCGGGCTGCTGATTCAACCACAAACGAGATCTCCGCTCATCATGATTGAAGCCCGCCAACTGGTTCGCCGCTTTGGCTACCGCACCGTTCTCCGCAGCCTTGATTTTTCAGCCCTCCCGGGTGAATTTATTGTGCTGTTGGGCCCCAACGGGGCGGGCAAGACCACTTTGCTGCGCATATTTGCCGCCCTGCTGCGCCCAACCAGCGGCGGGGTGACGGTGGCTGGTTGCGAGCTGCCCCGCCAGGCGGCCCAACTGCGTGCCCGACTGGGCGTGGTGAGCCATCAACCGCTGCTGTATGGCGATTTGACCGCCGTAGAAAACTTGCACTTTTATGGCCAGCTCTACGGGGTACCCCGGCGCTCAAACCGGATTGAGGCCATGCTGGCCCTGGCCGGGCTTGAGGCTGTCCGCAATGACCTGGTGCGCACCTTTTCCCGCGGCATGCAGCAGCGCCTGTCCATTGGGCGGGCCATGCTGTCGGATCCCCAGGTATTGCTGCTGGATGAGCCCCATACCGGATTGGACCAGGATGCCTGTCTGATGCTGGACCGAACCCTCGCGCAGGTGGCTGGAGAGGGCCGCACACTGCTCATGGCTTCACATGACCTGGCCCGGGCGGCGGCACTGGCCTCGCGGGTGGATATCCTCGTGCGGGGGCGGATTGTTGCTTCCACGCCCACCGCGGCACTGCCACCGGATGGCTTGCTGGCTTTTTACCGCCAAACCCTGGAGGACATCCGATGAACAACCGGCCTGGATTCTGGCGGGCCACATTTGCGGTGGCTCGGAAGGATCTGCTGACCGAGTGGCGCAGCCGGGAAGCTTTTTCAGCCATGCTGGTCTTTGCGCTGCTGGTGATCTTCATCTTTAATTTTGCCCTGGAACTCAAACCCGCCGCCCGCACGGAAATTTCTGCAGGCGTGCTCTGGGTGACGCTGTGCTTTGCCGGCTCGCTGGGCTTGAACCGGGCTTGGGCGGTGGAAAAAGACCGAGGCTGTCTGGATGGGCTGCTGCTGGCCCCGGTGGACCGCGCCGCCCTGTATTTTGGCAAGCTTTTTTCAGGATGGCTGGTTTTACTGACCATTGCAGCCATTTTACTGCCGGTTTACGGCCTGCTTTACAATCAAAACCTGTTTTTGCCCGGCTTGATTATTGTCGTGGTGCTGGGGGTGGAGGGTTATCTGGCCGTAGGGACATTGCTGGCAGCCATGGCCGTCCAGGTGCGTTCCCGCGATTTGCTGCTGCCCGTACTGCTTTTCCCGGTCACGCTGCCGGCGCTGATTGCCGCGGTCAAGGCCAGCAGTGCCTTTTTGGCCGGGCTGCCCTGGACCGAGGTCCAACCCTGGTTCACCCTGCTGCTGGCTTTTGATCTGATTTTTACTGTAGTGGCCTGGCTGGCCTTTGATATTGTAATGGAAGAATAATCCACCCAAACTGGAGAATCTGCTAAATCACCATGAACCCCATTGAAACAGACCCCGGTCAAAAAACACAACGTTGGTTGGATATCGCGGCTGCGCTGGCGGTATCCGGCGCATTGGCGGCAGTGATTTTTTATGCCCCGCGTGAAGCCACCATGGGCGCGGTACAAAAAATTTTCTATTTTCATCTTGCTGCAGCCTGGGCGGGCATGATCTCCTTCCTGATGGCTGCCATTGCCGGAGGCCTCTATCTGGTCCAGCGGCAGATGCGCTGGGATCAGTTGAGTCTCTCGGCCGTCGAGGTCGGACTGGTGCTGATGCTGATGGCCATTGTCGGCGGCTCCATCTGGGCGAAACAGGCCTGGAACACGTGGTGGACCTGGGATCCCCGCCTGACAACGGTCACCATTATGGAATTGGTGTATCTGGCCTACTTCATGCTGCGTCAGGGCGTGGATGATCCGGAACGGCGCGCCCGTTTTGGCGCCGTCTATGCCGGGGTGGGCTTTTTATCCGTCCCGCTCATGTATCTTTCAATTCACCTGTACCGCACCATCCACCCGTTGCTGCTCGGCAATGCCGGCGAACCCGGCATGCTGCTGGCCCCCCGCATGACCCAGACCCTCTTGATCAGCCTGGCCGCCTTCTCTGTGCTGCTGGCTGCACTGCTGTACCGTCGTCTGCGCCTGGCCCGTCTGGGTGATGTGCTGGATGCCCTGCGCCAGCAGGAGGAATAGGAGTTTGCCATGAATTCACTTTCCTGGATGATCGGCGGTTACATCGCCATGTTGGGCCTCCTGGCTCTTTATGTGATCTCACTTGTGATCCGGGCCGCCCGCCTCCGCACAGCCATTCGCACCCATAAAAAATAAACCTGAAGACCGCAGCCCGTCAGCTGCTGACGGCCATCACCTGGGTGCTGCCACCAAGATGCGCCGCGCCCCGCCTGAATTGGATCCGGGGTGTGCAGTTTGATCAGGCCCTGACGCTGCCATGCGGAGCGGGATCCCGACAATCGGGGCCCCCGGGGCTCGATTCGCTGCGACTGCATACTCGTGCGAAGCCGGTTTTATGCTATAGTAATAAGTGCGGGCATGTGTTTTGCCGGCAAAAGGAGGTTGTTATGTTTCGTATAGCTAAAGGATATCTGCATGGGATTGGCTTGGCCTTGTTGCTTGTCATGGTGATGACGCTCATCATGCCAGTTGCGCCTGCCCGTGCGGCAGCGGTTCCCACCCCGACATTTAAAATCGTAAGTGTGGTTCCGGGTGTTTCAGTCACCATTGAAACCAAAAATTTCCCTGCCAACATGGATTTCACGGTCCGCCTGGGGGAATATGGCACCTATGCCATTGGTGGGTATGTTGTTGCCACAACCAATTCCGGGACCGGTGGGGTTTTCCAATCCACCTACACCATTCCGGATGCGCTGAAAAATCAAGCGACGTTGGCCATCCGGATGGATGGCCGGTTGGGATACTATGCTTATAACTATTTCAGCAACGTGGTCGGTGGAGCGACACCGGTTCCCATCACAACGCCCGTCCCGGGGACCACGCCCACCCCCCGCCCACCGGCCTATACCGGCATTCCCACCTTCAGCATCCAGGCGGTTGTCCGGGACCAGACGGTGACCATTCTTACCAAAAATCTGCCCCCCAACCAGACGTTCACGGTCCGCATGGGGGCCTATGGCACCCGGGCCATTGGGGGCATCGTGATTGGCACAACCGAATCCGGCGCGGGTGGGGCGCTGACGCTGACCTATACCATCCCGGATTCTCTAAAGGGCCGTTATCAAATAGCCATTCGCATGGACAGCCCGCAGGGCTATTACAGCTATAATTGGTTCTACAACAACGATACCAGTGAGTAAGTTCACCCGATCAAAACCATGAGGCGTCTGTGAAAAAAAACAACATCATTCTCCTGGCCGTAATTGTCATGCTGCTGTTGGCAACAATCCTGGTTTCCTGCTCATTACCCAGGAGGCCCACCGCCCAGGCCACTGAAGTGCCAACGGCCTGGCTGAACACGCCGCCGCCGTCGCTGCCGACGGTTGGGTTGCTGGAAGCACCAACCGTACCCCCACAACCAACCGCCACCTCGCCAGTAACCGTCCTGGTGCTGCCGACCCAACTACCCACCATCATGGCGATTCCCCCCACAGCCACCCAGGCTTATCCCATCTATGCCCAGGATGTTGTTCAAGCCTTCCTTACCGCCTCACCGGAAGTGATCCAGCAGTATCTCAGCGCGGCGGCGCGCAGCAATCTCCCCGCAACCGGTGCTTTGGGGCTGCTGATGGTTTCCAACCCGGTGCAGGAATTCACCATCCATTCCACGTCGGTCAGTGAAGCTTCAGGTGGAGCAGTGGTGTTGGTGGAAATGAAGGCTGATGGCGTTCAGACGATCCGCATTTTCAACCTGATTGTTGAAAACGGCGTTTGGGTCATTCACTCGATTGATTTTGCCCGCGGGTAACTCTGGTTTCTGCTAGCGAGTGCCGGAGCGGTGGCGACCAGGAAACTCAAGAGCGAGCCCGCCAGCAAAGCTCATTCTGGCAAGCGCTGAACGCTTTCC
>DAOQTN010000080.1:0-8990 GCA_035340555.1 Anaerolineaceae bacterium
TGGAACTGCTCAAGACGGCGCCCGAACCGGAAGTCGCCCCCTCCATCCCGATTTACCGCCCAGCAGAATCTCCGACGGAGTTCACGATCTCCCGGAATGACGATGGCAGCTACCGGATCAACAGCCCGGCAATTGAGCGGGTCGCCAAGATGACCTATTGGGAGTATGAGGGCTCACTGCGCCGCTTCCAGAAACTGATGGAAACCCTGGGCGTGGAAGATGCACTGCGCAAGGCCGGCATTCAGCAGGGCGATGATGTCTGGATCGGTGATTTTGTGCTGGAGTGGCAGGATTGAGCGGCCATGACCACACGGCTGGGCATCTTTGGCGGCACATTTGACCCTCCGCATGTCGGTCATCTGATTCTCGCGGAAGAGTGCCTGGCCGCGCTGCAGCTTGACCGACTGTTGTGGGTATTGACGCCCCATCCACCCCATAAAACCGGACAAACCATCAGCCCGCTGGAAGCGCGCCTGGCACTGGTGCAGGCTGCAATTGGCGCGGACCCCCGCTTTGAACTGAGCCGGGTGGACATTGACCGCCCCGCGCCGCATTATGCCCGGGATACGGTGCGGCTGCTGCGGGAGCAAAACCCAGGTGCCGCGCTTTTCTATTTAATGGGAGGCGACTCACTGCACGATCTGCCAACCTGGCACCAACCGGCAGAATTTCTGGCCGCTTGTGACGGACTGGGCGTGATGCGCCGTCCGGGTGATGGGGTTGATCTGCAATCCTTGGAACACGCCCTGCCGGGACTCAGCGCAAAAGTCCAGTTTATTCCCGCCCCACTGATTGAGATCTCAGCCCGCGATATTCGGCAGCGCGCCGCCGCCAACCGACCTTACCGGTATTACCTACCCTACTCAGTTTACCAATGGATAAAGGAACATGACCTCTACCGCTAAAAGCAATCCTCGGATTTCATCCGGTGCCGCCATTTTACAGAATGTACCTTTCTTCGCGATTGTGTTCAGCCATTTGATGACTGACCTGTATGTGGGTCAGCGCACTGTTTATCTGACCTACCTGAGCGAACCCCTGCAGTTGAACAAGACCGCCCTGGGTGCTCTTTCCGCTGCTGCGGTGATGGCTGCCGGGCTGTCACAGCCGATTTTCGGCTGGCTGGCTGACCGCTGGGGTGCCCGGCGCATGATCCTGGCCGCCATGGTGTGGATTGGGATCACCTTCACCGCCTCCATTCTGCTGCCCATCAGCCTGGCCCCGGCACTGCTGATTCTGGCAAACCTGGGTGCGGGAATGTTCCACCCGGCAGGTGTCAGCCAGGCAACCTTGATTGGACGCACCCAACTGGCGGGGCGCGAGTCAACAGCGGCTTCCTATTTCTTTCTTTTCGGGCAGCTCGGCTTTCTGGCCGGGCCGCTGCTGGGCGGGTTGCTGCTGGAGCGCTGGGGCGATCAGGGACTGTTGATCTTGCTGGCGCTGTTGGTTCCGGCCTTTATTTTTGCCCAAAACGCGCTGCGCAAGCTGCCCGCGGCTGAGCCCCGCATTCCGGGCGACCGGCCGGCCTCAGCACCGGCCTGGCCGCGGCCGGCGTGGTGGTCTGCGGCGGCGCTGGTGGCCGTGGCCGCCTTCCAGGCCTGGACGGCTCAAAACGTCTCCACCTTCATGCCCAAGCACATGGAGGAACTGGGACGAACTGAAAGCTTTTATGGTCTTCTTTTGGCGGTCTATCTTCTGGGTACGGCAGCCGGCAACCTGATCGGCGGTCCGCTGGCTGACAAATTTGGCCGCCGCCCATTGATTGCTGCCGCGCTCATCTTGGGCGCACTCCCCTTACTGGTGATGGGGCAAATAGAAATTGGCCTCCTCTGGTATGCCATGCTGTTCCTGGCTGGGGCGGCTGGTGGTGCGGCGTATGCGTCACTGGTGGTGCTGGGACAGCGCCTGGCGCCGGGCGGTGGGGCCATGGCCTCGGGCCTGGTACTGGGCTTCATCTTCTCGAGCGGTGCGCTGGGGGCAGTGCTGACCGGGCTGCTGGCCGATGCGGTGGGCTTTGCCCCGGTTTATCTGTTCAGCGCTGGTCTGATGGCCACCGGTGGCCTCCTGGCCCTGCTGCTGGACCGGCAGAAGAAAACGGCCGGGGGGTAGGGTTTAGAATTTGGGTTTTGGCGGACGGGAATCAGGTAGTTCAAAATCCGCGCAAATTTATGTCCACAAACAAAGCGCCAGGGCAAAACCCTGGCGCTGATGATTGTGATGTGCCCTGGGGGAAGACGGCCCTGTTTATTACGGGTTGGGAATCTTGATTAAATAGACATCCCCGGTTTGCCTATCATAGTAAACCAACCGGTCGCCTTGAGGCGAGAGAGTCATACAGCTTGTCGTGATCTCCGGAGGTACGCGCGTCAACGTCTCCAAAATACCCCGGTTAACATCATACAATACCAGGAAACACTGTTCCTCCGCCTCATCCGTACAATCGATAAAATATATCTTTTGCCCGTCGGGCGACCAGTTGACATTGCTGTTGAAATGCGGATGCCGGGTGGGAATTTTCATCGTTTCATGCGTTTCAATCTGGTAGATGAAGACACCATCAGGATTCACAAACAGCAACCATAAACTATCGGGGGATGGTTGATAATAACGATCTTTGGGAAGACGGGTTATTTTCTGCGGCAATGTAACGTCCCGGGTCTCAACCGGCGTGGGAGGGATCGGGGATGCCGCTGGCGGCGCGGTGGGAGTGGCCGCCGCTTGCGTTGGTACAATCGTCCCGGTGGGATCTGGTGACGATGCGGTTGATGGGGTGGGGGAAATACACCCGGCCATGGCAATTAGAAAGTTACATAAACGGTACGGTCAACCGCTTATGGTGTGTGGGGGAAATACACCCGGCCATGGCAATTAGAAAGAGCAATCCAAATAAAAGAATATTTGCAGATTTGGTTGCCTTCATGTTGACCTCTTTAAACCGGTTGTTTCCATTCCGTAAGACCGTTCGTCGTTCTGATCCAGGGATCTGGGGGGAATCGGCGCTTTTCACTTTTCAGTCCACCCAGTTACCAGATGAACAGGGCGATCCAGAGGGTGCTGATGACCAGTGAAATCAGAGTGATCAGCGCCCCGGCCCGGGTGTACTCCCAGAAGGTGAGCTTGACATCACGACGCAGAGCCGATTCAGCCACGATCAGGTTGGCCACCGAGCCCAGCAGCGTGAGGTTGCCCGCCAGGGTGGAAGCGGACGCCAGGGTGAGCCAGCCGGCGGTCGGGTTGGGCAGGCTGGCGGTCAACGGGCGCAGCAGCAAAACTGCCGGGACATTGGACACCAGGTTGCTGAGCAGGACGGTGATGGCCGAAAAACTGAAGACATTGACCTGTTCGTTCAGATGCGTCAGTTCCAGCAGACGGTTGGTCAGCCCGCTGACCTCGAGAGAGCCGGTGACGATAAAGAGCGCGGCGAAGAAGACCAGCAGGCTCCAGTCAAACTCGGCAAAGACTGATTCGGGTTGGACGCGGCGGGTAAAAAGCAGCGCACAGGCGGCCAGGAAGGCCGCAAAAGCCACCGGCGCTCCCAGCAAAAAAGCCAGCAGCAGTCCGCCGATGATGATCAGGCACTTGGTGAGGTGCCAGGGATAGTACCGCGCTTCGGTGGCAGGCAGAATATCAAAGAGGTTGCGACGGGCAAATTCCTGCGGGTAGAATAAAATCAGAACGCCCCAGATGCCGCCCAGGCTGAGCAGCGCCAGCGGGGTGAGCGCGGCGGCAAACTGGAGCCAGGAAATACCCGAGGCCACGCCAATGATCATGTTCTGCGGATTGCCGGTGAGGGTGGCCGCTGAACCAATATTGGCCGCGGTGGCCAGGGCGATCAGGTAAGGGATGGGGTTGCGCCGCGCCGCCAGCATCAGTTCCAGCAGGAAGGGGGTGAACATCAGGCAGATGGTGTCGTTCAGGAAGAAGGCGCTGAGCACGCCCATCAACAGGATCTCAAGCGCAAGGAAATGGCGCGGGTTGCGCGTCAGGCGCAGCAGGCGGTTGGCCGCCAGTTCAAAAAAGCCGGCCAAGCGCAGATTGGCATTAATAATCATCATGCTGAAAAGCAGGATGAGGGTGTCCAGATCAAGAAAGCCACCGATCTGGTCAAATTGGATCTGACCGGTGACCAGCAGGAGACCGGCGCCCATCAGGGCGATGGTGGTCCGGTTGGTCTTCAACCGGGGCCAGTGCCCAATGGCAATTCCGGCATAGGTGATGATGACAATGGCCAGTATGATCCAAGGATTCATGGATGCAATTATACAACTCAGGAACCGAATGAGGGGAAACAGCGTCTTTAATTTACTCTATAAGGAGACCGAGTTACTCTGTAAGGAGATTGAGCACCTCTGCCAAGAAACTAATTATGTTTGATCGGAGGATGATGATGAAAACAACGTTTCGACTGATGTTCGTTGGGTTGGCCGCCCTGACTTTGCTGCTTTCAGCCTGCACCGCACCCGGCGGACAGACTCTGGGCGAAGTCCGCTCCACGCACCAACGCGTGGCGGATCCCCAGGTTCCCGCCCTTGATCTGGCCGCGCTAACCGCCGGAGAGCGGGCCTTTGCGCTGGATCTGTACCAGCAGTTGCGGACCACTGAGGGCAATCTATTCTACTCCCCCTACAGCATCACCCTGGCCCTGGCCATGACCTATGCCGGGGCGCGCAACCAGACTGAGACCGAGATGGCGCAGACCATGCATTATGATCTCGCGCAGACCGCCCTGCATCCGGCCTTTAATGGGCTGGACCAGGCGCTGATGAACCGGGCGGCAAATATCCCCACAGATCAGGGGGATGGCTTCACGCTGAGCGTGGCCAATGCCCTGTGGGGGCAGGTGGACTATGCCTTCCAGGCGGAATTTCTGGACCTGCTGGCCGAAAACTACGGCGCGGGCATGCAGACGGTAGACTATGCGAATGACGCCGAAGGCGCCCGCCAGTTGATCAACCAATGGGTCGCCGACGAGACCCGGGACAAGATCCAGGACCTGCTACAGCCCGGTGCAGTGGATTCCTTAACCCGTCTGGTGCTGACCAACGCCATCTACTTCAAGGCAGGCTGGGCCAACACCTTTGAGCAGCGGCTGACCGCCGATGCCCCCTTCTACAAACTGGATGGCAGCACCGTCAACATCCCCATGATGCACGCCAACGAAGGCTACGGCTACCTGGCCGGCAACGGTTTCCAGGCGGTTGAACTGCCCTACGTGGGCGGCGAGGTCTCCATGATGGTGCTGCTGCCGGATGAGGGTCAGTTTGAGGCCTTCGAATCCGGGCTGAATGCAGCCCAACTAAATGAAATCATCGCCCAGATGGGCTACGAACAGCTCGATCTGGCACTGCCCAAATTCAAGGTTGAATCTGAGTTCGGTTTGGGTGACGCGCTGCAGGCCATGGGGATGACCCAGGCCTTCAGCCCGGATGCGGATTTCTCGGGCATGACCGGCAATCGTGAGCTGCACATTGGGGCGGTTGTACACAAAGCCTTTGTCGATGTGAATGAAATTGGCACCGAAGCGGCCGCGGCCACGGCGGTGATCATGGAATTGACCATGGCCCCGGCCGAACCCGTCAGTGTCACGGTCGACCGCCCCTTCCTGTTCCTGATCTACGACAATCCCACCGGAACCATTCTGTTCATGGGGCGGGTGGTTGCGCCGTAACCTGAGGGCATTCCCGGCAAGATCAACAAAAAAGACGGGCAGGTGAAAACCTGTCCGTCTTTTGGGATCATCCGGGTGGTTCAACAAACCGTAATTCGTTACGGCACCACCAGATCAAGATTACCCAGCCCCATTTCAATATCCACCGTCAGCATGGGGCCGCCGTTGCCGGCGCGCTCATAAACACCATCCGAGATGCTCCAGGTGCCGGAGGGGGAGACATTGTTCAACCCGCCGGTGATGGTGATTTGCACGGGAAGTTCCGCCGGGAAGACCAGACGCACGTTGCTCATTCCGGCGGTGAGGATCAGGTGGGCATCGCGCTGGAGCGGGCCGGAGAAGTCGAGGGTATAGGAACCGGTACCGCCTTTGAAGATCATCTCTTCAAAATTGGCGTTGCCCAGACCCGTCAGGGTCACCTGGGAGGCACCGGTCTCATAGCGGAGCCGATCCATGGCGACCGGATTGGGCGCGTCAAAGGTCACGGTTGACTGACTGGCACCATCAGCAATTTCCAGATCCACAATCGGCAGTCCGGTGAGATCAATCTCGCCCTGATAGGCCCCCGCCTTGATCGACAGATCAGTGGGATAATTTCCCAGGCGCAGTTCCCAGTCATTAACCAGTTTATCTTCCGGAACAGAGACGTTGCCGGTGCTTTGTTGGGTGATCTCAACTGAATTGGTGCTCCGGCGGATGTCGGGCTGCCAGGCATCGACATTGCACTCAATGGTCCCCTCCAGGAAAGCCTGGGCCCCGGCGCGAATGTCCAGCTCTCCGGCGCCCATTTCGATCTCCAGACGCATGGGATCAGTACCGGCAGGGATGGGTTCCTGCAGTGTGGTGGTTTGGGTTTCGCCGGTCTTAATGGTGGGAATGTTGACGGTAAAGGAACAGGCCATGGAGACCAGAGCCAGGACTATTAATGGGATGATGATTTTACGATTCATAATGTTCATGGTGTTGCCTTTCATTATTTATTATCCTCCAGAATTTATTATCCTCCAGAAAACTGCGGCAGGTCGCTTCCTGCCGCAGTTTCCTGAGATTTGATATTAGGCGGCCGGATCAACCGGTGGCTCATCAGCAGCGGCCACCTTGCGGACCGGGCGCTTACGGGCTGGTTCCGCCGGGGGAGTTTCAAGTTCATCGACCGCCGGTGTTTCGGGAGTATAGGCCGGAGAGGGGTCTGGCAGCACCACCGGTGCCGGGGGTGCCGGTGGAGTGGGTGGCGTTGCACGGACAATCGGGTCCAGGGCAGCCTCACGGGAGCCAAACCGGGTGGTGATGACCGCCCCCAACCCGACCAGGGCAATGATGAAACCGAACAGCCAGCCCACGCAGGGGATCAGCGCCAGCAAGGCTGAGACAATGCTCACCAGCAAGGTACCCAGCGCAGCCGCAACCGGTGTGGTCCAAGTGGTCTTGAACACTGTCGCCAGTCGGTTACCAAGTTCTAGTCCGACCCCGATCCAACCCACCAGGATCGCAATGGCAATCACCGGCAGGGAGAGCAGGACCACCGGGATCAGGATGATGGTGATGGTCAGGATCACCAGGATGGCCGGGATGGCAATGGAAGCCAGGAAACCGATGCCACCGCTTGCCACGGGTTGCCGGGATACAGCCCGTCCCAGGCGCTCCACCGGCACCGGCATCAGCAGAGCCAGGACCAGGGCCAGGGCCGCCACGCCCAATACTTGGAAGAAGCCCCAAAGCAGGCTGTTGACACCGCTCATGAAGTCAAAGTAGGGGGATGGGGTGTAGTGGTCGCTCCATTCCCAATTCCAGGGAGCAATTTCACTCCAGCTTTCCGGATTACCACTGTTGAGGATCACCTTGCCCTCCACGACGGCATTCGGATCGCGATTTAGCTGGACACCGTTGGCGGCGACATTGCCCTCCACAACCGCAGTGTCATCCAGGGTCAATATGCCACCAAAGGCGGCAATATCGCCTTCAATCACTCCTTCCACATCGAGTGTGCCGCCCATGAGTGCGACATCGCCCTCAACCACGGCTCCGCTCTCAATGGTGACCGTTCCCCCCATAATGGCCAGATCGCCCTTATACACCGTGCCGTTGGAAATGCGGCAGGCCGAACCAATGACGGGGGTGTTGGGCGGACAATCGCTGGCCGGGGCAGCCGCCTGAGCCGGGCTGACGCCCAAGGTAAACACGGCCACAAACAGGGTAATGACCAACATCCATTTGACTAATTTATTCATGACTGAACTCCTCTATTTAAAATACACAACCGGGTTGCCCGGCAAAAGGCAAATGTACCCGTCAGGCTGACAATTGAAAACCAGACCAGCGCCAGGGCCCCCAGTCCCCACCACACCCACACAGGGGTGCCGGCCAGCAGTTGATTGACGGTCTGCTGAGCCTCAACCAGCCAGTTGGAAATAGCGACAAAAGCAGTAATGGCCCCGGCCAACAAACTGGCCGGGGTGGCGTTGAGGCTGACCACCAGGCCGATCAGGGCCAAAAGGAGCAGCAGACTGCCGACAATGATCAAAATGGTGTACCAGACCTGGCGTTCGCGCTGGCGGACCCGTTCCATGGCGAGCTTCTGCTCCCACCGCTTGGTGAATCCGGGAACCGGCTGGACCAGTGGGGCGGCGGCCAGTTGGCTGCGAACCTCCAGCCAGGCTTTCTCGTTCCGGGCGCATTGGGGGCAGTCTCTGAGATGGAGCTGAAGTTCCGCCTCCTGCTGGGTGGTGCGGGGGGCATCCTGATAAATCATGGTTTCAAAAGGCTGGTGACTCATCGGGTCTCCTTTCCTGGGCGGCATTTTGCGCTTCCAGTGCCTGCCAGCGCTGTCCCAGGGCCTGGCGGGCCCGGTGCAGCCGGCTTTTGACGGCACTGACGGTGAGCGCAAGCGCACTCGCAATTTCTTCTTCTGAAAAGTCATACCAATAACGGAGGACGATTGCGGCACGGTCCTGAGCGTTGAGATTATTCAACAACTGTCGCAAGGCGGATGCCTCCTGGGATCTGGCAGCGGAGCGTTCGGGTAGGGGGGCGGGGTCGGCCATGATTTCTTCAACCATACCGTCCAGTGGAATCAACACAGCCCGGGAGCGACGCTGCTGGTCAATACAATAATGGGCTGCGATGGACAGAAGCCAGGTGGCAAAGGAACGATTGGGATCGTAGCGGCGCAGATGTTGGTAGGCCCGCCAGAATGTCTCCTGGGCGGCATCCTCCGCTTCCTGCGGACTGCCCAGCATGCGGTAACAAAGATTATAGACAGGAGTCTGGTAACGTTCCACCAGGGCGGTGAACGCCTCATCACTGCCCTGCAGGGCTTGCTGTA
>DAOQTN010000081.1:0-8981 GCA_035340555.1 Anaerolineaceae bacterium
GATTGGATATTTCGTTTCATCACATGGGTTTGGGCATGCTGCCCGCGCCAGTGCAGTGATGCTGGCCCTGCGCGAACAGTCCCCCGGGGTTGAGTTTGACATTTTCACCGAGACGCCCGAATGGTTTTTTAAAGAGGCGCTGGGCTGGGGCTACCATTACCACCTGGCGCAAACGGATGTGGGGGTGGTGCAGTCAGGCCCACTGGATGAAGACCTGGGCGCCACGTTGAAGCGACTGGCAGGGATGTGGCCTCTGCGATCTGAACGGGTCGATTCGCTGGCTTATGCTCTGCAGCGCACCGACTGCCGCCTGGTCATCTGTGATATTTCGCCTTTGGGAATTGCCGCCGCCTATGCCGCCGGGCTGCCGGCGGTCTTGATTGAAAATTTCACCTGGGACTGGATCTATGCCGGCTACTTGCAGGCGGAACCCCGGCTGGAACCCTACCTGCCATTGTTGCAAACCGCGTTTGCTGCCGCCGATTTACATCTGCAGGCTGAGCCCTACTGCCGGCCAGCTGCCGGCGCCCGGGTGGTGGCGCCCATCAGTCGTCCGCCACGCACATCCTGCGCCCAATTACGTGCCAGTTTACAGATTGATGAAAAATCATCCGTGGCACTGGTCACCATGGGTGGTATTCCGGCCCGGTTCGATTTTCTGTCGGCGCTGCAGCATCATCCCGAAATCACCTTCATCATTCCGGGGGGCAGTTCACAAATCGAAACCCGCGGCAATTTAAGACTACTGCCACATCACTCGCCTTATTATCACCCAGACCTGATGCAGGCCTGCGACGTGGTCATTGCCAAAGCCGGTTACAGCACCATTGCTGAAGCCTGGCATGCGGGGGTGCCATTTGTCTGGGTCTCGCGGCCGCGTTTTCGCGAATCGGGCGTGATGTCGGTCTATCTCCGGCAGGAATTTGAGGGCTTTGAATTGAGTGAAGCGGAGTTTGACAGCGGCAACTGGGCGGCGCAATTGCACGTCCTGCTAGAGAAACCCCACCGGCGCCGTCCTGGCAACAATGGTGCTTACCAGGCTGCCAGCCAGATTCTGGATATTCTTTTATAAAACTCGCCCGCACAGAATCGGAACTTATAGTATAATAGCCCCTTGCGCCTGGGAAGGCGCGTGGACCTATTTCATTTGAAAGAGAGGAAAATCGCTGTGCCTCGGAAGCTAAAAACCGGCAAACTGAAGCTCAAAACCCACAAAGCCACCTCCAAACGGTTCCGTCTGACTGGAACCGGCACCTTGGTTCGCACCAAGGGCGGCAAAAGCCATCTGCGCCGCCGCACTGCCAAGCGCACCAAGGTCTTGCTGTCTGAGATGATCGTGGTCGAAGGCAAGAGCATTGTCAAGCGCGTCCGCCGACTTGCCCCCAACATGGAGCAGTAGGCTTAACGCCCATCGGAATTTTTCGATTTATGCGACCGCAGGGTGCATGCAACGGGTGATACACACCGGCGCCCCGGGGATTGCAAAGGAGTAATATAAATGTCTCGTGTGAAGAGAGGCGTAACTGCCCACCTGCGCCATAAGAAAGTATTGAAGCTGAATCAGGGTTATTTTGGCTCTCGCCATCGCCTGTTCCGCCGTGCCAATGAGGCCATGCTCAAAAGTATGTGGTATGCCACGCGCGATCGCAAGGTTCGCAAGCGCGACCTGCGCAAGTTGTGGATTGTCCGCATTAATGCCGCCGCCCGGCTGAACGGCCTGAGCTACAGCCAGCTGATGCACGCCCTCAAAGTGGCGAACATCACCCTGAATCGCAAAGTGCTGGCCGATCTAGCCGTCCGCGATCCCAATACATTTGCAGCCATCGTAACCCGCGCCAAAGCTGCCTGACAGTTTTCAAGATTAAAAATCAACCCCTCTCCTGGTGAGAGGGGTTTTTTGACTTTTAGCCTCTTTTATGCTATTCTATTGTCTTGACGGCAAAGAATTGCCGCCATTGTAGTTATTTCATTTGTTGGATGGTTTTATGCAGCGCGAACGGATCTCTGAAAATGTTTATTGGTTCCAAAGTGAGGTTTATGCCCAGGTAACTGCCGGAGCCATCATTGGCCCACAGTGGGCTGTACTGGTGGATACATTGGCCATGCCCGAAGAAACGCTGGCCATGCGCAGTTTTATCGAAGAACAACTGGGAATGCCGGTACGTTACATCATTCTCACCCATGCCCATGCCGACCATGCCTGGGGTAGTTGTTTCTTTCCTGGTGCCACGGTCATTGCGAGTGCCGAATGCCGCCGGTTGATGCAAGCCACCGGAGCTGAGGCCCTTGAAAAAGCCCGGCATCAGAATCCGACTTTCCGGCAAATCAAGCTGACATATCCCCACCTGACCTTTGATGAGGGCACATTCTACCTGCGTGTGGGCAAAAAGAGTCTTAGTCTGTTTGCCACACCCGGCCACAGCTCTGACGGTATCTCAGTGCTTGTAGAAGAAGACCGGGTGTTGTTTGCGGGGGACGCGTTTATGCCGCTGCCGTACATTGTCGGGGGCAATATTGACGAGCTGACTACCAGCATTAAAAAGATCGGCAAACTCGGCTTGGAAAATATCATCCAGGGACATGGAGATATCATCCTGCGGGGAGAAATCGAGGAAGCCATCAAGGCCAACCTGGGTTATCTGACAGCCATCCGCAAGGCAGTCCGCACCGCTGCCCGCCGCCGCAATGCGGTGGAAGCCTTGGGCCAGATTGAAATTGAAGCTTGTGGTAAAAGTCGGGTGGCACTCAGTGGTCTGGCTGAAGAACTGCACCGTCGAAATGTCCGGGCGCTCTACCGCCAAATACGAGATGAAGAAGAAGACCTTTCAACACCAATCTAACCGTCATCACGGCGGGCCTCTTTGAAAAAGGCCCGCTGCTTTTTTAAAATTCCACATCTCTGGCCGGCCGTACCGGCAAGCCGCCTTGCTATTTGACCTTGTAATTCACCAGCCGGAAAGCGCAGATTCCTGATCCCAAAGTTTTCCTGCCAGCCTCGATAGCCGCCCTTTATTTTCGCTGTTGTTTTTGTCGCCAGGCGCGCAAGCCCACCACTCGCTCGGTCCCGGCGCGCACACGCTGCAGATTGGTACGCAGGGCCCATAGGACCAGCGCCAAAGTGCCCACACCATATAGTACATGCTCCCAAGGCCCGGCTCCGGTCACAGCCAGATAGGTCAAGGCCAGCAAACCACTCAAGGCAACCGCAATTGTCGTCAGTGAAGCATATCCCCCCAAAATAAAAACCAATCCAGCAAGCGGCCAAATCACCAGCAACGCCGGGGGCCAGAGTGCCACCAATCCACCGAAAGTGGTGGCGCCTCCCGCTCCACCGCGGAGAAGCAGTTTACCATCCGCCTGTCGCTCAACCAAGAAAACCGACAGGACCTGTCCCACGACTGCCATTAACGGGCCAAGTGCTTGCGCCCAAGGATGTCCGGGTAACAGCCAGTTTGCTGTCCAAAGCGCCAGCAGCCCTTTAAATGCATCCAGAAAAGCCGTCAACACTCCTGCCAGACAACCGGCAGCGCGCATGACATTGGTACCGCCCACGCGCCCACTGCCCAATGTGCGTACATCCCGGCCCCGGGCAATCATCACCACCAACCAACCAAACGGGATTGATCCAATCAAATAACTCAGCGCCGCGACAATAAAATACTTCAATATCATCAATTAATCATCCATATCATCAAGGTATCAGGTTCCCCTGTGTTATTATCAATTAACCCCGCTGCCTTCAGGAGGTTGCGCGGTATCGGACAGCCAGAGAATCGGCACCACTTCGTAGCCGTTAGACTGAAGGTAAAACGCCCTTGCCTGCCAGCTCGAAGCAGCTGGCGACCAGATCAGGATGGCGGCTTTCCAAAAAGATAATTCCTTCAAATCTGTTGGCGAGGGATGTTCCGGACCTGCCGGATGTGAGTGATAAATCCCCAACAAGTTCAAACCATGCTCATCCAACCAACGGAAGGCATTCAACATTTCCAATGGTTCCATCACAAAGCGGGTGGGGCTGTGCAGTCGATTGGTAATCGGAATGGCTACGGTGATCAATTGTTCCAATCCCCCCAGCAGCCCGCAGGCCTCCTCAGGCAGGCAGCGCAGCACATGCTGCTGCATAATGGCATACTCACTTGGACCGATGGTCAGGGCCATAAAAATTACGGGCGGGGACTGCCGCTTTTAGGCGGCAGAGGAAGCCCGTTGACTCCTTTCAAGTAGTATATAGTTGACAATCATCGAGTATCGTGGCGCGCTTGTTCTATGGGCGTCCCCCGGTATCGACGCAACGCAGGAAGTGTTTACTCTCTGAACTATCACCTGGTCTGGTGTCCCAAGTACCGTTGCAAAGTTCTGGTGGGTGAAATCGCTGACGAACTGCGCCTGTTGCTGTTTGAGAAGGCGCAGGCATTGGCGGTGACGATTGAGGCACTGGAAATGATGCCCGACATTGAGAACCCGCGCTGGCTGCGAGAGCGCCTGGCTAAACTGCGGAGGTTGCAACCTCACGCCTCTCGACAGGTCAGGGGCAGCAGTCGGCAAAAAGAAACCTACCGCCAGATTGCTCGCCTGCCTGAGCAGCTTGCCAACCCAAGAGCAGATGATTTGCATAAGGCCAGCAATCAGGTGATTGCCGATCATGACTGGGTTGCGATTGAGAACCTTTCCCTCGGATTGATGAACCGCAATGGGCACTTGTCTCTGTCCTCGCATGACGCCGGGCTGGGGCTGTTCCGGCAGATGCTTGAATACAAGGCTGAGAGCGCCGGTACTCAAGTCAGCGCCGTGAAGTCGTTCCAGACCACCCAAGCGTGCAGCGGGTGCGGGAGCGTTATTCCAAAAGGTTGGTCTGTTCGCATTCATGTCTGCCCGGATTGCGGTTTGGTTCTCGATCGAGATGTCCATGCGGCTTGTCATATCCTAACGCTGGCTTTAAACAATCCGCCCAGACGGAGCGGTCAGGTGGTAACGTATCCCATTGGGGAATGTATTGCCTGAGAAGCCGCTCCCTTCTGGGAGCGGAGAACGTCACTATCGACCTCACTGATTGAAAAGGGCTGCCAGCAGCCAGAAAACAGCCAGCATGGTGACCGGCTCCCCTAAGGCCATGCGCAGGGGACGGCCTTCAGACAAAGCCCCCGCCAGGCTGGTCAGGGCATATGCCGGGCCAAGCAGGATCAACCCAAAGCGCAGTGGCGGTGTACCGGTATAATACAAACCAAGTGCAAGTTGCCCGACAAAAAGGGCGATGCCAATCGCCCAGGCAAACCGCCAGACACCGCCCAGGTGTAAATAGAGGGAACGAACCGCCACGGCAAACAATGCCAGTGTCAGCGCCGGCACCAGCATATAAAGTCGGAATTGCGCCGCCCGCAAAGCAATGGCCAGGATAAGGTACAGAGCGAACGAGACCGCCGTCAACCCCACCGCTGCAGGTGCGTGGCGCACATCATCAGGTTCCACCGCGATATATTCAGCCACTAACACCAGGACCAGCAAAATCCCCCCCAGTGCCAGCACGCCCCACCACGGTGCGCCAACTTCAAGGGTGGACAAGGGCACCCCAATCACCCAGGCCGTGAGTGCCGGAATGAAGACATGGCGCAAGCGCTGGGAGTGATATAAATGCGGGTGCATGCTGATCAACCAGCTGGCACCGGCGCCGGCCAGGACTGCCGCCAAAGCAGAGAGAGCCGTGCCATAACCAAGCGGTAGATCAAAGCGAATGCCAAACAAGGCCAAAGATAACCTCTGTCCAGGCACAGCCAAAAATGGTGTGAGGGCATAAGTCAACACCACCAGGGCCGCAACAATACTTAGGCGGTTGGCGTCGGGCAGATGATCGTGTTCAGCGGCGGACATATCCTCATTTTACACTCACCTGCGTCGAAATACCATCCGGAATAAATTCGGGATTTCGAAGCAGTACGCAAAAGCTGCAACCCGCCACCTGTGGGGTGCAATATTTACTGCCTGCCGCAGGTATGTCATTTTGGCCTGGGTTGATTTTAATGTTTGTCACCTCAACCCAGAATGGTTGTGTAAAACCGCCAACAATAGGCATTTTAATGCAATAGGTATTTTAATGCCGGGTTGACAGCACTTATGGATCTACGCATAACCTATTGCTACGAATCCCCATTTCCCATTTATCAGAGCCTTCCCGGTAAAGCCGTGTTTTTGCAACACCTGAATGGTGTCTGGCCAGCACCCGGATGGGGCCGGGATGTGTCTGATCTGAAACTGTAATTTTCAAATTTGCAATCTCAGATTGGCAGATTGCGTCCCAAATTACCCGCGTCCTTACATTTTTGCAAGGCTTGACCCCTTTCATATCAGACCATCGACTAATACAATCAAATCATTCACAGGTATGATATTAAGGTGTGACATTAATGTTAGCAAAAAAATGGATCCCAATTGGTGTACTTGCTCTGGCGCTGGCGATGCTGGCACTGACGGGCTGTTCGTTTGATATAAACAGTTTACTTGGCAGTGCCGGTTTAGAAAGCACGCCCACTGTAGATGCGCCGCCCCCCACTGAAACGGCGGTTGAAGTTATCCCCACCCTTGAGCCCACCCCCACCGAGCCCCCCACCCCCACCCCGTATCCAGCCCCGGTAGGCCAGATTCTCTTCATGGCCCAGGTCAATGGCACCAATGAATTATATGGGTTGAACGCGAGCGGCGGAGAACCATATCCAGTGGCAACCGGCTTGCCCATGGAACCAGATGCTGTCCTATCTCCGGATGGCAGTCGAATAGCCTTTAGCATGAACGACGGCGAAAACACAGATATTTTTGTGGTCAATATCGATGGCAGCGGATTGATGCGCCTGACAGAGGATCCGGCTCGCGATGAGCAGCCCGCCTGGTCACCGGACAGCAGCTGGATTGCTTTTGCATCTTTCCGGGATGGGAATTACAATATTTATCAAGTCAGCGCTTGGGGTGGTGAGGCCACTCCATTGACCAACAGCAGCGATGGCGACATGCGCCCGGTCTACTCCCGCGATGGGGCTTGGGTAATTTTCACCAGCGCAAGAGACGGCAACTACGCCGCGCTCTACCGCGTGCCATCGGCTGGTGGTGAAACCGAGATGCTGCCCGGGCAGGATGGGGCCCTGGCACATACCAATCCGGTCTTTTCGCCCGACGGTTACTGGATGGCTCTGGAACAGCGCCAGGGGGAAACCAGCAATATTATCCTGCTCAACCCAGAGACAGGTGAACAGATTGAGGTCACCACTTCACAGGTTGATGATGTAGCTCCAGCCTGGTCACCAGATGGCAGCCGGCTGGCGTTCTGCTCCCAAGTGGGGGGGCTGAACTGGGAAGTCTTTGTATACGACTTTTCCGTTGGGAGCTTGGTGAACTTGAGCAATTCCCCGGCAAATGAATGTTCGCCGGCCTGGTCACCAGATGGTAGACACTTGGCCTGGACTTCCGACGTGGATGGCAATGCTGAAATCTACACTGCTGCGGTCACCGGCGAAGGGCTCATCCGCCTTACCTACACCGACTGGGCCAACGAAACCCGGCTGCTCTGGCATTAATTTTTCCCGCCAGGCTTAAGGGATCAGGCGTTTTCAATCTATCGACTGCCCTTCCTGTACCAGCAACACAATACTATCTGCCAGCGAACAACACCAACCGGCCAAAGGCACCCAGCCAAATCAGCAGAGCCAAACCGGCCAGCCCCGGGGGGGATGTCCGAAAGAATGTTGATGATCGGCAGTCTGGCCGGCGCCGCAAAAACTCGGATTGGTTGCGAAGCAGACCTGTTTCGGGACCGATTTCCAATATTCAGTCGATTTGGCAAACAAGTGCTGCTGCCAGGTTCGGCTTGGTGTTTCACCAATTGACCACCAACTCTGTTAAATCAAACAGGAGACGGTAGATCACCGCCTCCTGCTGTTTAACAGATGCTGTAGTTATTGATGCCGGAGGGTTCTTTTGACAACATAGAACCCCGCCGCCAGTGCAATAATGATGACGCCAATGCCCACCACCGCCAGCGGCTCCACCTCTTTAACGTCCAGAATGATGATTTTGCGTGCAATGGCAATCATGGCCACTTCCAAAACCACTTCCACATGGACCACGTTTTCATCCAGGTAGGCGATGATGGTGTCCAGCAATTCAATGGCAATCAACACCAACAGGAAGAAATTGAGAACTTCCAAAAGCTCGTCAATTTCCAGCAAAATCATCGGCGGAGAAATGATGTCCCGAATTAACGTCCAAGTCAAATCCACCACCGACAGTGCCACCACCACATACATCAATGCAATCAAAGCCAGGGTGGGGAGCCGGCGCAAACTGAACAATTGACGAAGCCGGCGCGGAGTTGGAGTGGATTGAAGCGGGGACTGTTCCATCGGATCCGCCTGGATTAATGTTCGGCAGTCAACTGATACAATTCCACCAACACACCGCCTGTGCTTTTAGGGTGCACAAAAGCCATGCGGCGTCCCGGCAAATCGAGCGGGGTTTCATTAATCAAGCGGACGCCCTTTTCTTTAAGCTGCGTCAGCATTCCTTCAATATCATCCACCTCAAAACACAGGTGGTGCATGCCCCCCCCACGTTCAGCCAGGAACTTCGCCACGCCGGTATCATCACTGGTGGGACGCACCAGTTCAACTTCACTATCACCCACAGGGATGAAAACCACGGTGGCTTTCTGGCTGGGGACATCTTCGATATGATCAACCGTCAATCCCATCGCATCGCGCCAGAAGGCCAGCGCCGGGTCAACTTCCGGGACAGCAATCGCCACATGGTTAATTTTGGTAATTTTTGCCATTGCATTACTCCTGATTACAAATTAAATCCAAGCTGGAGGGTTGTATTCACCCCAAACCTTGCGCAGCACACCACAAGCCTCGCCAAGCGTGATATCACCTTCCATGCATTCGATCAAAACAGGCATCAAATTCTCACTGCCTTTGGCAGCAGTTTCAAGGTGGGCCAAT